>NZ_JBFRQW010000054.1:17835-64754 GCF_041472735.1 Vibrio sp. 10N.261.46.E11 | reverse complement strand
CGCGATGAACCTTTTTTAATGGAAGAAGTTCTAGTTTGTATCCCTAACACATTATTGTGGAGGGAAGCACACACCTGTTCCTCCTAACCCGCAATAACCATTCGGATTTTTAGCTAGGTATTGCTGGTGGTAGGTTTCTGCGAAAAAATATTTTCCAGCAGGTAGAACTTCCGTCGTGATCTCGTTGCCTAAAGATTCAGTCATTGCTCTTTGATATTCTTGTTTAGAGTGCTCGGCGATAGACTGTTGCTCTTCGCTGAAGGTGTATATAGCAGAACGGTATTGAGTCCCTAAATCGTTGCCTTGGCGCATCCCTTGAGTTGGGTCATGGCGTTCCCAAAAGGTCTCAAGTATTCGAGCTAAAGACGTTTGTTCGCTATCAAAAATGACACGAACCACTTCGGTATGGCCAGTTTGTCCGCTACATACCTGCTCATAAGTGGGGTTAATCGTGTATCCACCAGCGTAGCCAACGGATGTTGAAATCACGCCATCTAATTGCCAGAACAGACGTTCAGCTCCCCAGAAGCATCCCATACCAAGTAGGACTTCTTGTTGAGAACCCGTAGGAGCATTGAGCAAGTCAGTTTGATTGACGAAATGGCGCTCAGTGATTCGAATTGGGTCAGCATTTCCCGGTAATGCGGTTGCTGCGGAAACCAGTTGTTGTTTGTTTAGCATGTTATATTCCTTTTCGCATACGTTTACCGTGTTAGTTAACATTAGATCTAGGTTTATATTAACTGGAGGCTCATATTGACGGCCGGTTAATATTGATTAAGTCTTTACATTAGACCGTGTTATTGCCGGATTTATTACAGACTCAATGTCGTTTTAGCGGTATGATTTCTTTTCACTTATTAACGTATTGATAACTTCTTCACCAATTAAACATGATAAGAAAAACTTTACCAGTTCTGATTGGCACTCTACTGTCATCGACGCTCGCTTTCGCTGACGTCTCCCTTGAAATTAAAGGGCTTGATGGCGCGCTTGCTGATAATGTGGATGCGTATCTGAGTGCGATTCCTGAAGAAGAGTATTCGGTTTCATTGAGGTTCCAATCTCGCTTGGAGTCGATGATCAAAGAAGCGTTGAATGCGTTAGGCTACTACCAACCTAGTATTACATTTACTCACTCTGAAGATGACAGTGAATTGACTGTTACGGTTGAACAGGGTGATCCTGTTGTTATTTCTGCTTCAGATATTGTTCTGACTGGTGAAGCCAAAGATGATCCTGATTTTTTGGCCTTGATAGCTAAGAGCAAGTTATCTAAAGGTTCGATTTTGAATCATGGTAATTATGACTCTTTAAAATCATCGATCCGCAACCTTGGATTAGCGAAAGGTTACTTCGATGGGGCGTATGATCTTAGCAAACTAGAAGTCGCTCCTGAATTAAACCGCGCTTATGTCCGCCTTCATTATAACAGTGGTATTCGCTATCACTTTGGCTCTACTCAGGTTACGGGTAGCCAAATAGAAGAAGAGAAGGTGCAGTCACTTAAACCATTTGAAGATGGCGAACCTTACTCGATAACCAAAGTTGGCGAATACAACCAAAACCTTTCCAATACAGATTGGTTCTCTTCAGTCTTTGTTGAGCCTGATTTAAGTCAATTGGGTGAAGGTCGTGAAATTCCGATGAAGGTGAGCCTAGCTCCGCAAGCGCGAAACCAAATTGAAACGGGTATCGGTGTATCAACCGACCTTGGTGTTAAAGGTACCCTCAAATGGAAAAAACCTTGGGTTAACGCTCAAGGCCATAGCTTCAATAGCAGCTTATCGATCTCCAAACCAGAACAGACGATTACCGCAGCCTACAAAATCCCGTTGGACGACGTGCTTAATGACTATTATCAAATTAAGTACGGAATGAAGAACCTAGACAATCGTGATACCAAAAGTTTGGAGTCGAACTTAGCCTTAGAAAGATATTGGCGTTTGGATAATGGCTGGCAACGTACTGTGTTTATTCGATACTTGGTCGAAAACTATGAACAAGGTTTGCAAGATGACTTGGCGCAATTCGTATTGCCAGGTGTCTCTTTCTCACGAACTCGAACTCGTGGTGGCTCAATGCCAATGTGGGGTGACAAACAAACCATCATGCTTGAAGCCGGTGATGACACCTTGTTGTCTGAAACCAAGGTGGTGCGTTTCCAAGGGCAAACGGCCTGGATCCGAAGTATTGGTAATAACCATCGAGGTTTAACCCGCCTTCAATTCGGCGGTAACTTTGCCGATGAATTTGAGAAGCTGTCACCCTCTCTGAGGTTCTTTGCCGGTGGTGACAACAGTATCCGTGGTTATGGTTATGAATCCATATCTCCCCGAGATGAAAGTGACGCATTAACAGGTGCAAAATTCCTTGCTACCAGTTCATTTGAATACCAATACCGCTTAGTTGGAAATTGGTGGGGCGCAGCTTTCTACGATATTGGTGATGCATTTAATGATAAGCCAGAATGGAAACGCGGTACTGGCGTCGGGGTTCGCTGGGCATCGCCAGTCGGGCCTGTGAGTTTAGATTTTGCTTGGGGTTTAGATGCGAAGAAAGGCGATGAGTTCCAACTGCACTTTAGTTTAGGGCCAGAATTATGATCAAAGTGATGGGCAAGTGCCTGAAATGGACGTCGATTTCATTGACGTCTATTTTGCTGTTGTTGATAGCCCTGCTCGGTTTTGTGCTGTTCACCAATCCAGGGTTGAACACAGTGCTATGGGGCGCTGAAAAAGCATTGCCACAACTGAAAGTGGAGAGCACCAAAGGGGCTCTATTCCCAAGTTTCACGCTTAATAACGTTCAGTTTAAAGATGACAGCCTGCATATCGATACCAAGGTTCAAAAGCTGAACTTGGCTATTAATCCTCGCTGTCTGCTTGACCCTAAGCTGTGTGTCGATCGTTTAGCGATTCAAGGGTTGGACTTTGCATTTACTGAACTGCCTCCACCCTCTACAGAAGAAACAGAACCGACTCCGCCCGTAACATCGGTAAAAACACCGTTGCCAATTGTGATCAACCGTATCGCTTTGTCTGATATCAAGTTGAATATCTTGGGACATGAAATTGAATGGAGCCTGTTCTCTACGGCTTTGAGTATGCAAGGTAAAAAGCTGACGGTATCGCCAACCTTGTTCAATGACCTAAAAATTAAGCTTGCTGAATCGACAGAAGAACCGCAAACAGAAACGGTAGAACCAGAGGCTGCCACTAAAACGGCTATCGAGTTACCTGAAGTCTTAATTCCTTTGCAGGTTGTACTTGAGCGTTTTGACCTAAACCGTTTCACCTTAGAACAAGAAACGCCAATCGTTGTTAATCACCTTGGGTTAGAGGCACGCGCGGGTAAACACACGGTTGATGTTTCAACTCTCGAACTCGATATGCCACAAGCAAGCGCTAACCTTGCGGCTAAGGTTGAGCTTAAAGGTGATTACCCGTTAGAACTTTCTTTGGATGCGTTAGTGAAAGAAACAGACCTCGCTGGTCAGAAGTTATCGCTAAAAGCACAAGGCAGCGTGGCTAAGTTAAGCCTAGAGTCTCAGTTTTCTGAATTGATAGAGGCAAAACTGTCTGGGGGCATTCAACCCTTAGAGCCAACTCTGCCATTTGATCTTCTTTTGGAGGGAGGCAAAGCGCAATGGCCTCTTACTGGTAAAAGTGACTACCAAGCTGCAATTGAGAAATTCAAAGCCGATGGCTCATTAGATGGTTTTAATGTGCAGCTTAAAGGTGAGGCTGATGGTAAGGAAATTCCGGCCTTAACAATAGATCTGCAAGGCAAAGGCACCACGGAACAGATTGAACTTGAACGCTTGAAACTGAATGCCTTGGGTGGCGAACTAAATGGTGTAGTCAAAGCGAACTGGAAGAAGCTCGTTAATTGGCAAGCCGATGTGACGCTCAAAGACATTCAACCGGGTCTGCAGTGGCCAGAAGCCGAAGGTAACATTAGCGGTAGCATCATCACTTCGGGTGAGCTGACGGAAGCAGGCGGTTGGGCGATTGAACTGCCTAAGCTAGATATTGAGGGTATCCTGCGTGAATACCCACTGGATATCGAAGGGCAGTTGTCAGCGTCTGATCGCAGCGCTAGCGGCGAACCAAAGCTGAAAACAAGCGGTTTGAGCTTGGCTCACGGTGCTAATTCGATTAAGGCTCAAGGGCAACTGGATAAGCAATGGGACATGGGCGTTGATATCTTCTTCCCTGAGCTCGCAAGAAGTGTGCCTGAGTTGAAAGGCAGAGTGATTGGTAACATCCAACTTAGCGGCCCAACGAATGAGCCTGAGGTCGACCTTGCTTTAAATGTCGATATGATTGATTGGAATAGCGAGGCAACACTTGAGTCGTTATCACTCAATGGCTCCGTCGTTCCACTGCCATTACCGGAAGCTCAAGCTGACCTTGTATTAAAAGCGAAGAACTTAACCTATCAAGATCAAAGTGTTGAAAGCATTGATTTAACGGTGAGTGGTGGTGAGAAGAAGCATACCGTGACACTTGATGTGATATCCGACATCGTGTCTACAAGCTTAGCTATTTCCGGTGAGTTGATTCAAAAGCCTTCTCTTATTTGGGATGGGTCGTTAGACAGAGTCAAAATCACCACTCAACAGGGGCCTTGGTTATTAGATCAACCTGTCGCTATCAAAGCCGATGTCGAGAAACAGTTAGCCGATGTTCAAGCGCACTGTTGGATACAAGCTAGTTCGAGTGTGTGCTTAGATGAAGACGTTCGTGTTGGAAAGTCGGGTGAGGCCAAACTGGGTATCAACCAATTCGATTTTGAGCAGATCCAAGCTCTCATGCCTAAAGAAACGCAATTACGGGGCTTAGTTAATGCGACGGCTCACGCTAAGTGGTCAGAGCAAGATGAGCCTGAAGTTACGATAAGCGTTGATATGCCGAAAGGACAAGTTGTTCAACAAATTGACGAACCAATCACATTTGGTTGGGAAAGCGTTGCATTGAGTGCACAACTGAAAGATAACAAATTGGATGCCGATTTTAAGCTGGATGTTTCTGATAATGGTGATCTATCTGGCACAGTATCGTTACCAAACATTCTCGCAGAAGACAAAATGGTCGATGCGGTAATTAAGCTGACAACCTTCCATCTGGACTTCTTACAGCCAATCCTCGGCGAATACAGCCTGTTGAAGGCCGATCTTGAGAGTGACCTACAGGTAAAAGGCTCTTTGATGCATCCTCAAGTCTTTGGTCAATTCTCTGTTGATGGTATTCAAGTCAAAGGCGATGTCACGCCAGTCGATATTAAAGATGGTCGCATTGACCTCGATTTTGACGGCTACAGCGCGAAGTTAGATGCCAATGTTGAAACACCTGATGGTCACCTTGATATCAAAGGCTTCGGGGATTGGAAAGATCTTAAAGCATGGCACTCTAATGTCAGAGTGTTTGCTGATGAGTTGATGGTTGATATCCCGCCTATGGTTAAGGTGAAGGTTGTTCCCGACATGACCATTGATGTCACGCCAGAGCTTGCAAAAATTACGGGTGATATTGCATTGCCTTGGGGACGTATTGTTGTCGAAGACTTACCACCGTCAGCGGTCGGCGTCTCTTCTGATCAAGTGATCTTGAATAAAGATCTTGAGCCAGAGAGCGAAGACACGATTCCATTCAATGTGATGACCAATATTAATATCTCCATTGGCGATGACTTTAAACTGTCTGCTTTTGGTCTTGAAGGTGATTTGGTCGGCAAGCTCAACGTGGCTCAAAAAGACCAAGGTCCTTTTATCACAGGTGAGGTAAATATCGTCGATGGTACTTACCAATCCTTTGGGCAAGATCTCTTGATCAAAGAAGGTAAGATTCTAATGAATGGGCCTCCAGATCAGCCATATGTAGCGATCAATGCGATACGTAACCCTGACAATACTCAAGATGATGTGACCGCTGGTATTCGTGTGACAGGCCCGGCGACAGAGCCGACCATCGAAATTTACTCTGATCCTGCGATGCCACAAGCTAATGCGTTATCTTATATTTTACGTGGTCAAGATATTGATGGGGAGTCGAATGGTTCAATGACAACGACCTTAATAGGCTTAAGCTTAGCGAAGAGCGGTAAGGTTGTCGGCGAAATTGGTGAGGCTTTTGGCGTACAGGACTTGCAATTGGATACTGCAGGCTCTGGGGATGATTCCCAGGTTACGGTCAGCGGCTACATTCTCCCTGGTTTACAGGTGAAGTATGGCGTAGGTATCTTTAACTCGTTAGGTGAGTTTACTGTTCGTTATCGATTGATGCAGGATCTCTATGTGGAAGCGGTATCGGGGCTAGACAGTGCTGTGGATCTTCTCTATCAATTTGAATTCGAGTAACAAAGAGTAGTATTGATTAGCGGATGACGAATGCTGAGGAGGGGTTATGCAGCAACTTGTTTTTGTTTATGGAACCTTGAGGCAAGGTCAGTCCAACCACCACTATTTGCAGCAGTGTGAGTGCTTAGGAAGATTTGACACCCCTGAGGAATACGCTCTTTTCGATTTAGGTGCCTATCCAGCGATGATTTCTGGAAAGAAAAATGTCGTTGGCGAGGTCTATATCATTAACGATGAAGTTTTGGCTTCGCTCGATCGGCTAGAAGATGTTCCTGTTGAGTATCGTCGCGAGCAAATAGAGACTATATTTGGATTAGCATGGGTATATTTGTATCAGCTTGATCTAACGGCTAATAAAGAAATACTTTCGGGTGACTGGTGTAAGCGGGACAACCCGTAATAGCTACCTATCCGTAACATCTATGTATTCTGAGTTGTCGAACAAAAAGCCAGCATGTAAATGCTGGCTTTTTTAATGGCGTTAATTTGATAAATTAAGCGAGATGATTAGTCTCGGTTAAGTTCAAGGAACTCTTCTACTTTTTTCACCATGTTCTTAGAACCGACAAAGAAAGGCACACGTTGGTGTAGTTCTGTTGGTTTTATATCCATGATGCGTTGGGCGCCATCGGAGGCAATACCGCCAGCTTGCTCCATGATGAAGGCTATTGGGTTGCATTCGTACAGCAGACGTAGTTTTCCTTGTGGGTGGCTTTGTGTGCTCGGGTACAAGTAGATACCGCCTTTCAGAAGGTTACGGTGGAAATCCGATACTAGAGAGCCGATGTAACGTGATGTGTAAGGACGGTTGTCACTTGGCTCATTTTCTTGGCAGTATTTGATGTACTTTTTAACACCCGTTGGGAAGCGAATGTAGTTGCCTTCGTTGATCGAGTAGATCTTACCTTCGTCTGGAATCATCATGTTTTCATGAGATAGACAGAAGGTGCCCAGAGATGGGTCGTAGGTGAAGCCGTTTACGCCATTACCTGTTGTATAAACAAGCATAGTTGATGAGCCGTAAATTACGTAACCCGCGGCTACTTGCTTGTGTCCTGGCTGTAGGAAGTCTTCTTGTGTTGGTGGGGTACCAACAGGCGAAACTCGACGATAGATAGAGAAGATTGTACCAACAGATACATTGACATCGATGTTTGAAGAACCATCAAGTGGGTCCATCAGAACGACGTATTTTGCGTTTTTGTTGAGCTCTTTATTGAAGGCGACAGCTTCGTCTTCTTCTTCACTTGCAACACCACAAACTTGATCACGAGCTTCTAGAGCCGCTTTAAACTTGTCGTTCGCGTAAAGGTCTAGCTTTTGCTGTTCTTCACCTTGAACGTTGTCTGTACCAACAGCGCCAGTGATGTCCACTAGACCAGCCTTGTTGATCTCACGGTTAACAATTTTTGCAGCAAGTCGAATAGACGACAAAAGGGATGATAGATCACCGCTTGCATGGGGGAAGTCACTCTGTTTCTCAACAATGAACTCACCAAGGGTGCGCATCTCAGACATGTTATTTCCTTAAACTTCTCTCAATATTAGGGGGAATTTGAGCACTATAGGATTCGCCTCTTACTTGGGCTTTATTCACCTAGACGCCTAGTTAAATTCTAAAGGTTAGATCTTTTTAATGGTAATGAACTAAGCGACGCAGATCTCACTTACTATGTCGACTAAATTTGTTTTGCATTGCTACTCGCTTTTAATCTTCATTTAATGATAATGAGTGCAGTAGTTTGATTTAGGCATGGTTCATTTAGCCAAGCGTTTGGAAGCAATTTATGCATATTCATATCTTAGGAATTTGTGGCACCTTCATGGGAGGTGCTGCGGTATTGGCTCGTCAATTAGGTCACAAGGTTACCGGTAGTGACGCGAATGTTTACCCACCAATGAGTACCTTGTTGGAATCTCAAGGGATTGAAATTATTGAAGGGTTCGACCCTAGCCAATTAGAACCAAGACCTAACTTAGTGGTTATTGGTAATGCGATGAGCCGTGGCAACCCGTGTGTTGAGTATGTATTGGATAACAATCTTAGATACACCTCAGGGCCGCAATGGTTGCAAGAGTTCTTGTTGCATGACCGTTGGGTTCTTGCGGTATCGGGAACGCATGGCAAGACAACAACATCGAGCATGCTGGCTTGGATTTTAGAAGACTGTGGCTATGCGCCTGGCTTCTTAGTGGGCGGAGTGTTGGGTAACTTTGGTATCTCTGCTCGCCTTGGTGAAAGCATGTTCTTCGTGGTCGAAGCCGACGAATACGACAGTGCTTTTTTCGACAAACGGTCTAAGTTCGTTCATTACCACCCAAGAACCTTAGTGATGAATAACCTAGAGTTCGATCATGCTGATATCTTCGATGATCTTGAAGCGATTAAGCGTCAGTTCCACCACTTAGTGCGCACTGTGCCAAGCAATGGCCGTATTTTCTCACCGAAGCAAGATACCGCGATCCAAGATGTGTTATCTCGTGGCTGCTGGAGTGAAACTGAGTCGAGTGGTGAGCTCGGGGATTGGGATGCCAAGAAATTAGTTAAAGATGGCTCCAAATTTGAGGTGTACTTCCAAGGTGAATGTGTTGGAATCGTAGACTGGGATTTAGTTGGCGATCATAACGTAAGCAATGCTTTGATGGCGATTGCGGCGGCAAGACATGTTGGTGTGACACCTGATTTAGGGTGCGAATCGCTGGCGACTTTCATTAATACCAAGCGTCGCTTAGAGTTTAAAGGCGAAGTAGCTGGTGTTTCTGTCTATGACGATTTTGCACATCACCCAACGGCGATTGAACTTACGCTGGGCGGCTTACGTAATAAGGTCGACACAAAGAAAATCATTGCCGTTTTAGAGCCTCGTTCTGCCACCATGAAGCGCGGTGTGCACAAAGAAACGCTGGCTGATTCGTTGAAGCAAGCGGATTCTACTTACTTATTCCAACCCGATAACATTGATTGGTCGGTACAAGATGTCGCCGATGCGTGTCACCAACCGGCACATGTGAGTGATGACATGGATGCATTCGTTGCTAAAATTGTCTCTGAGGCACAAGCGGGCGATCAAATCTTGGTAATGAGTAATGGTGGCTTTGGTGGTATTCACCAGAAACTGTTGGATGGATTGGCAATCAAAGGCTAACGCATCCACGACCTTATAATTTGAAGTAATTGAGAACATGACAAAACACGATAAAGCGATAACTCTGGCTTTCACTGGCGCATCCGGTGCGCCTTATGGCCTGCGTTTACTTGAATGCCTTTTGGCCGCCGATTATCAGGTCTACTTGCTAATATCATCGGCAGCGCGAGTGGTGTTGGCGACCGAGCATGAACTTAAGTTACCTGCTGGGCCAGATGCTGCGAAACAAGCTTTGGTTAAGCATTTAGATTGCGACCCAGAAAAGCTGGTGGTGTGTGGCAAAGATGATTGGTTCTCACCGGTTGCCTCTGGTTCAGCAGCACCGAAGCAGATGGTGGTGTGTCCATGCTCTGCGGGAAGCTTGGCATCGATTGCTCATGGCCTATCAGATAACTTGATCGAGCGCGCAGCAGACGTGGTTATGAAAGAGCGAGGACAGTTGTTGTTGGTGGTTCGTGAGACGCCATTTTCTACGTTGCATCTAGAGAATATGCACAAACTCTCGACCATGGGCGTGACGATCATGCCTGCAGCTCCGGGCTTTTATCACCAACCTAAATCGATTGAAGACTTGGTTGATTTTATGGTGGCGCGCATTCTGGACCATCTTGGTATCGAGCAAGGTTTAGTGCCACGTTGGGGGTACGATCAACGTAATTGATCCAAACTTGATGGCTTATTGTTAAAAATCAAATTACAATCCTGAACACTCATCGGGGAGCGAACCATTCAAATAATGAATGCGAGCTGAGATCAAGCACACGCTTGGGACCCGTAAACCTGAACCAGATAATGCTGGCGTAGGAATTGAGTTAGGAATAACCTCTACCGTTCTCCTCCCTCAAACCTGTGCCGCTCAGACCATGGAGAGCGTCCAGTGAAATTAACATTAACAACTCTTGCTGTTACTACAGCCATCTCTTTTTCTGCCTTCGCAGCAGACAACACCTTAACTGTTTACACTTACGACTCTTTTGCTGCGGATTGGGGCCCTCGTCCTGCCGTTGAAAAAGCATTCGAAGAAAAGTGTGGTTGTGATGTGAATTTTGTCGCGTTAGAAGATGGTGTGTCTATTCTAAACCGCTTACGTCTTGAAGGTGGCAACAGCAAAGCTGACATCATTTTAGGCCTAGATAATAATCTCATGGCTGAAGCGAAATCTACGGGCCTATTGGCTGAGCACAGTGTTGATACATCATCTGTGACGCTTCCTAACGGTTGGAACGACAGTACCTTTGTTCCTTATGATTTTGGTTACTTTGCGTTTATCTATAACAAAGAGAAGCTAGCAAATCCGCCAAAGAGCCTGAAAGAACTGGTTGAGCAACGTGACGATCTTAAGGTTATCTATCAAGATCCACGTACATCAACACCAGGCCAAGGCATGATGCTATGGATGAAGTCGGTTTACGGTGATGAAGCAACTGCAGCATGGAAGAAGCTTGCTCAGAAAACGGTGACTGTGACTAAAGGCTGGTCTGAAGCTTACTCTATGTTCCTAGAAGGCGAGTCTGATTTAGTGTTGTCTTACACAACTTCTCCGGCTTATCACATCATTGCAGAAAGTGATTCTAAGTACGCAGCTGCAAGCTTCGAAGAAGGGCATTACACTCAAGTTGAAGTGGCTGCTAAGGTTAAAGGCAGTAGTAACGAAAAGCTTGCTGATGAGTTTATGGCCTTTCTCCTAAGTGATGAGTTCCAATCGGCGATGCCTACAGGTAACTGGATGTACCCAGTAACGGGTGTCGAGCTACCAAAAGGTTTTGAGCAGTTAACTGTACCGCAGAAGGCGCTGAGCTTTAGCTCTGAAGAGATCGCCGAGAAGCGCAAGCCTTGGATTCGTGAATGGCAGAGTGCGCTTACTTTCTAACGTACTTTTAAAAACTAGCTTTCTGTATTTAAAGGTTCATTCGACATCAATTGAGTGAGCCATTTACGGTAAAAATCAATCTATGATAAAGAAAACACCTAAGGTCGGGATCTGGGTTGCGATACTCATTACCGCCTTCGTGGTTTCAGCAGTTGGGGCATTGCTTAGCAATGCCCCTTCTCTTGATATCAGCCAAGTATGGTCCGATCCTTACTATTGGCATGTAACGAAATTCAGCTTTTATCAAGCGACACTCTCAACGGTGCTGAGTGTTGGCTTTGCTATACCCATTGCACACGCTCTGTGTCGCAGACAGTTTTTTGGACGAGCCTTGTTATTAAGGTTGTTTGCGTCGACCTTAGTTCTACCTGTGTTGGTCGGTGTATTTGGCTTGCTAGCGATTTACGGAAACAGTGGCTGGTTAGCTAAATTCTTGGCGAACTTCGACATTGAACTACCATTCTCGATTTATGGGTTGAACGGTATTTTGTTGGCGCACGTTTTCTTCAACCTGCCTTATGCCAGCCGCTTACTTTTGCAAGCGTTAGATACCGTACCTGCTGAGCAGCATAAACTGTGTGCTCATTTGGGCATGAGCCATTGGAATAAATTCAAATGGGTTGAATGGCCTCGTTTAAGACAGCAATTGCCGCATGTGTGTGGTTTGGTCTTCATGCTGTGTTTTACCAGCTTTGCTACCGTGATGGCACTAGGCGGAGGACCTAAATCAACCACTATCGAACTCGCCATTTATCAGGCGATTAAATTCGACTTTGACCTGCAGGCTGGTGCCTTGCTCGCGATATGGCAAATGCTGCTGTGTGGTGTGCTAGCTGTGAGCATTCAACGCCTATCGAAACCTATTTCAGTGACAGCCAGTCAATTGTCGGAAGAGAAATATTTGGTTAAGGACTGCTGGTGGTCAAAAGCTTGGGATAGCTTTTGGATCATCACCGTCTCAATGCTGGTATTGCCGCCATTAGCTATGGTTATCTTTAGTGGTATTAACTCTCAGGCGCTCACTGTACTGAGCAGTGAGCCGTTTTGGGCTGCGTTAATGACCTCGGTTAAAGTCGCGTCATTAGCAAGTGTTATCGCGGTTGGTATTGGTATCGCCATACTGCTGACTAGTCGAGCATGGCGTTTACAGAACAAGAATTTTCGAGCCGATAAAATCGAGTTGATTAGTACTATTATTTTAGTGACTCCGGGGCTAGTGATCAGTACGGGCCTCTTCTTATTACTGCGTTCATTCACCGATGTTTTCAGTTTAGCTTTCTTTATCGTGATTGCAGTAAACAGTTTAATGGCGCTTCCTTACGTAATTAAAACCTTGGCTCAACCTATGCTACATTTGTCTCAGCAGTATCAGTATGTGTGCGCAAGTTTGGGAATGACTGGTTTCACGCGTTTTAGGCTAGTGGAGTGGCGCGCATTGCGTAAACCGATGGCACAAGCCTTCTCGATCAGCTTTATGTTAGCAATGGGTGACTTAAGTGCGATTGCTTTGTTTGGTAGCCAAGATTTTAGAACTCTGCCCTTGTACCTATTCCAATTATTAGGCAGCTATCAAATGGAAGCCGCAGCTGTGGTTTCCGTGAGCTTACTGTTATTGAGTGTTGGCAGCTTTAGCCTGATTGAATTTTTATTTACTCGAAGATCTAAGCTCGATGCTAAAGAATTGAGGAACCGATGTTGTTAGTGATGAAAGATGTGGACTACCACTATCACAGAGAGTTGTTTTGCTTTGATTTTCAAGCTGAGCAGGGCGATATTGTTGCGCTGATGGGGCCAAGTGGCGCAGGTAAATCAACGCTGTTGGCACTGGTTGCTGGGTTTATTGAGCCCACTTCGGGTGAGATCTCTGTAGCGGGACAGTCACTGATTGGCAAAGAAGCACATCAGCGTCCATTAGCGATGTTGTTTCAAGAGCACAACCTGTTTGCCCATCTCACCGTACGTGAAAATATTGGCTTAGGCTTGCATCCAGGGTTAAAGCTTACGGCAACCCAAAAGCACGAAGTCGAACAGGCCGCTGCACAAGTGGGTGTCGCGGAGTATTTGGATCGATTGCCTGAGCACTTATCAGGCGGTCAACGCCAACGTGTCGCGTTAGCTCGATGCTTTGTTCAGCCTCATGATATTTGGCTGCTTGATGAACCTTTCTCTGCGCTTGACCCTTTGCTTCGTGAGGAAATGCTTAACCTTGTTAGGCGATTAGCCGCCGAGCGAAACATTACGGTATTGATGGTTACTCACCACTTAGGTGATGCACGCAGTATCGCAAATAAGTTCGTTTTTGTAGCGCTAGGTAAGGTGTTGGTTGCAGACTCGATAGAGACACTGACGGCTGATCATCCACAGCAAGAGCTAAGCTCGTTTGTTAAAGCGGGTGAATGATAATTTTTTCACTCCTGTGAGTACTTCTTAATATTGAGTACTTATTGATATTGAGAGCTTCTTGATATCGAGTGCGTCAAAAACAAAAAGACCTAGCATGCGCTAGGTCTTTTATTATCTTTCTGATTAAAGGGCGGCGAAGATTAGTCGCCTAGCTTTAGCTCTTTTAAGATTTGGAATATTTCACGAGAAGACTTAGCCGGTTTATTTGCCGCTTTCTCTTTGTTAGCTTGACGAGCGAGCTGACGAAGACGTTGACGGTCAGCTTCCGGGTACATTTCCATAACGTCTGAAATGGCCGCATCGCCTTCTGCAACAACACGATCACGCAGTTGTTCTAGTTTGTGCAGTTCAACTGTTGCTTGAGAGTGTTTGTTGCGAATCTTATCTAAAGCCGCTTGAATTGGCTCTGGATCGACACTGCGCATTACTTTACCAATGTATTGAAGTTGACGGCGCTTCGCTTCATTTTTAAAGCGTTGTGCATCTTTAATCGCTTGTGCCAAATCTTCAGACAGCGGAAATTTGTCTAATACAGAAGGCTTTAGGTCAACAAGCTCTTCTCCCAGCTTTTGCAGGGCGTCCATGTCCGTTTTCATTTCTGTCTTACTTACCCAGATGATTTCTTCTTCTGGTTCCCATGGGGCTTTTTGGTTTTTGCGAGCCATCTTTTCTGCCTATGTCACTATCTCAAACGAATATATTGCCTATTTTAGCAAGAATCTTGGGGAGAAAGCGAAATTCTTGTTATCCTACGTAATATTGACCTAAAAAATTAGAATAGATATGGATGTAAAACAGCAAGTCGCCCAGCAAAGAGTTGAGCTAGAAGCCGCAGTAGCTAAAGCGTTGGATATGGCATCAGTGAGTGCAGACGCCGCTGAGGTTGCTATTACTAAGTCAACGGGTTTAAGTGTTTCAACACGTATGTGTGAAGTGGAAAACGTTGAATTTAATAGTGATGGTGCGCTAGGTATTACTGTTTATCGCGGCCAGAAAAAAGGCAGCGCATCTACATCTGATCTGAGTGAAAAGGCTATTGCTCAAACAGTCGCGGCTGCGCTTGATATCGCTCAGTACACATCTGAAGACCCGTTTGCTGGTCCTGCAGCAAAAGAATACATGGTAAAAGAAATTCCAGACTTGGATCTTTTCCACCCTGATGAACCAAACCCTGACTATGCCGCTGAGATTGCGATTGCTGCTGAGAAGCAAGCGTTAGTTTATAGCGACAAGATCAAACAGAGTGATGGCGCAAGCTACGATAGCCACTATGGCGTTAAGGTTTATGGTAACAGCCATGGTTTACTAGCAAGCTACGCTTCAAGCCGCCATAGCACGAGCTGCTGCGTGATTGGACAAGGCGCTAATGGTGAAATGGAACGTGACTACAGCTACACCGTTGCACGTCACCGTGATGAGCTATGGACGCCTGAGCGCGTAGGTCAGGAAGCTGCAGAAAAGACCATTAGCCGTTTGGATGCGAAAAAGCTACCAACAGGCCAATACCCAATCATGTTCGCAAATGATGTTGCTACAGGTCTTATCGGTCACCTAGTGATGGCGATAAGTGGCGGCAACCTTTATCGTAAGTCGTCTTTCTTATTAGATCACCTAGGTCAGAAAATTTTACCTGATTGGTTTAACATTTCTGAGCGCCCTCATATCTTACGTGGTTTGGCTTCAAGCCCATTCGATAGCGAAGGTGTGTTCACTCAAGATCGTGAAATCATCACTGATGGTGTGTTAGCAACTTACCTGCTAACTAGCTATGCCGCACGAAAAATGGATATGACACCAACAGGTCATGCGGGTGGTATCCATAACTGGTTTGTAAAATCAACGGGTCAAAACTTTGAGCAGATGCTAAAAGAGCTAGGCACTGGCTTCCTTGTGACTGAAGTAATGGGTCAAGGCGTTAATACCGTGACCGGTGATTATTCACGTGGCGCAGCAGGTTTCTGGGTTGAGAATGGAGAAATCCAATACCCAGTATCAGAAGTTACGATTGCGGGTAACCTAAAAGATATGTTTAATCAGATCGTTGCAGTCGGTAACGATGTTGAAACACGTTCACAGATTCAAACAGGTTCTATCTTGCTTGAGTCGATGAAGGTCGCGGGCGAGTAATTCAATTAACACTAATCTGATGAATTAAAAAAGGGAGCCGATAGCTCCCTTTTTGTTTTCTGTATTTCGCCAAAAATTGGCTAGTTGCTTATGATAACTAGATCAGTATGATTTAAATAAGAATGGTTGCTAAGCCTAAGAACACCGATAGGCCAATAACATCGGTTACTGTGGTCAGAGCCATACCGCCCGCAAGTGCTGGATCGATATTCATCTTTTTCAGCATTACCGGGATGGTTACACCGGCGATACCAGCGACAATCAAGTTGGTCATCATCGCTGCTGAGATGATGCCTCCCAGTATCCAGTTACCTTTCCAAGCAACCACGATACCACCAATGATAACGGCCCATAGAATGCCGTTGAGGAAGCCGATAGAGGCTTCTTTGAGTAGCAGTTCGCGTTTGTTACTGTCACCGATGTGACCAAGCGCTAAACCACGAATGACCAGAGCGACGGTTTGGTTACCAGCAACACCACCCATTGACGGTACGATGGTCATCAAAACAGCAATGGCTGCCATCTCATTCAATGTTGCCTCGAACATGTTAGACACGGATGCTGCAGCAAGTGCCGCTAGAACATTGGCGCCAAGCCATACACTACGACGACGAGCGGATTTTACGACCGGTGCGAAGGTATCTTCGTCGTCGTCCATACCCGCCATGCTCATCATTGAGTGCTCGGCGTCTTCACGGATAACATCAACTACGTCATCGATAGTGATACGACCAACAAGATGCTGGTTACTATCAACAACGGGTGCAGAAACCCAATTACGACGTTCGAACAGACTGGCGATATCGGAAGCACTGGTTTCAACCGCGATCGCTTCGTCGGCATCCTCCATCACTTCTGACACGGACACATCAGGCTGAGTCGTAATCAGTGTGCTGAGCGATAGGTTACCGATAAGGCGTTCTTCTTGGTCAATAACATACAGAGTATCGGTTGCATCGGGTAGTTCGCCACGCATGCGCAAATAACGTAGGACGACTTCAACATCAACATCACCACGGATCGTGATTACGTCGGTGTTCATTAACGCACCCGCTGAATCTTCTGGGTACGAAAGAGCGGTTTCTACTAATGCACGATCGACGGAGTCCATTTGAGAAAGGACTTCGCGAGAAACATCGTCGGGTAGGCTTCGAAGTACGTACGCGACGTCATCGGTTTCCATGCCTTCGGTTGCTTCTGCCAAGGTTTCTGGTGCCATTTTCGACACAAGCGCATCTTTGACGTCTTCGTTTAGCTCATCAAGAATTTCACCGTAGTCTTCTGGATCGGTGAGTTGCCAGAGTACGTCACGACTTTTGCGAGGGGAGGCTTCTAAAAGGTGTGCAATATCTTCAGGTTCCATGTCCTGAAGTTGTCGACGTACGTGAACAAATCGGCCGTTTTCTAGGGCTTCGCTGACTTCTTGGAGGGTTTGGTGAGCTTGGTCGAATTCTAATTGCTCTGCCATATTTTCCTCCTATCTCATTATTCTAACAATGCTTGGAATAGTAACTTAATTCTGGGGCTTATTTAAATCATAAACTTAGATAGAACTAAGATTTAATATTGGTTGGTTCGAAGTTTGAGTCTTATGTGTTGTGAGTGACTCTTTTTCGCTACTCACCCTCATCAAATTTGTCTTCAATGAGATGGCAAACAGCATCAAGTGCTTGTTGTGAATCGGTGCCTGTAGCTTGGATCGTGATGTGTTGCCCTTGCGCTGATTCCAGCATAAGCAACCCCATCACACTGTCTGCAGTTGCGATTTTATCTTCTTCGCTATGGATAGTGATAGTTGCATCAAAACTTTGGGCAAGCTCAACCAATTTTACGGCTGCTCTAGCGTGAAGACCCAAGCGATTTTGGATCAGTACAGTTCGAGTTAATTCCATGGTTAGCCCTGTTGGTGCTTCTCTAGAGAGGCATGTCTGATTTGAACTTGATGACCGAGTTGTTCGAAGTATTCACCAATTTTCTGAGTTAGATAAACTGAGCGGTGTTTGCCGCCAGTGCAACCAATCGCGACCGTTAGGTAACTGCGATTATTCTTCTCTAACATGGGCAACCACTGCTCAACAAAGCCTTGAATTTGTTGCTTGAGTTCAAGAACTTCAGCGTGTTTCTCTAGGAAAGAGTGAATTGGAGCATCAAGTCCCGTCAATGGTCGTAGTGCCGGTTCCCAGTGAGGGTTTGGCAGAAATCGAACATCAAACACATAATCGGCATCACTTGGTAGGCCGAACTTAAAGCCGAAAGACTGAAAAACGATAATGAGTTCTTGTTTTTCTTTGCCCTCAACTTTGAAACGAACCTGTTCACTCAATTCGTAGAGGTTACAGTCACTGCTATCAATCACAATGCTGGCTTGCTCTACAAGAGGAGTCAGAAGTGTTTTTTCTAAATCAATAGCTTGTTCAAGAGAGAGCTTTTCTTGGCCGATCGATAAAGGATGAATTCTGCGTGTTTCGCTGTAGCGCTTGAGTAGCGTCTGTTTACTCGCATCTAGAAATAAGACGTTCAGGTCTATATCTGTGGCGGCTTCTAGCTGGTCTAGCGTTTCTGTAACTAACTGAGGCTCTTTTGGTAGGTTACGAATATCAATGCTAACAGCGACGTTTTGATTGATCTCGCGTACCGATTCGACGAAGTCGTTGAGCAGGTTTACTGGTAGGTTATCAACACAGTAATACCCCAAGTCTTCAAGAACTCGTAGCGCAACACTTTTCCCAGCGCCTGACTGGCCACTAACAACGATTAATCGCATGTTATTACTCGCAAGTTGGGACTTGAATCATGATGTCGTAAAGTTCTTGATCGCTTTGAGCATTACGCAACTGTTTAAGAGTCTGCTTGTCGTTAAGTCGCTCTGCCATACAAGAAAGGGTTTTCAGATGCTCTTTACATTGTTCACTAGGAACAAGTAGAGCAAACAGTAGATCAACTGGGCGGTTATCGATAGCATCAAATTCGATTGGGTCTTGGCATTGTATTAATACAGCAATCGCTTTATCACTGA
The DNA here is from genome assembly GCF_041472735.1 of Vibrio sp. 10N.261.46.E11. NCBI lineage: Bacteria > Pseudomonadati > Pseudomonadota > Gammaproteobacteria > Vibrionales > Vibrionaceae > Vibrio > Vibrio sp. 10N.261.46.E11. The sequence continues at coordinate 45,831 of NZ_JBFRQW010000054.1, read as the reverse complement.
CATTCATGCGTGCATGGGGAATCGCGATACCGTTACCGATACCTGTACTGCCCATTTTTTCACGGCTCAGCATGCACTCAAACAGTTCTGTTGAATCTTGACCGCAGCTTTCTGCTGCGATTTGACTGATCAGCTCAAGGGCTCTTTTTTTGCTTGTGCATTGGACTGCACTTTTAGTGCAGTCCAATGAAAGTACTTCGCTTAATTGCATGTTAGTGACTACTTAGTTTTTCTTTGTGCTTGTTGAGTTGGCGAACAAGTTTATCAACCAATGAATCAATCGCGGCATACATGCTTTCATCTGTTGCTGTCGCATGAATTTCCCCTTGATTTATATGTAGGGTAGCTTCTGCGATTTGATTGATTTTCTCAACTTTTAAAACAACTTGAACACTATTGATATGATCAAAGAAGCGCTCAAGTTTGTCGAATTTGGTGTGAACATAGTCTTGCATTGAATCGGTAAGATCAACGTGATGGCCTTGAATATTGATTTGCATAGACTTTCCTTTTCAGTTGGTTGCCAGGTTACAACTAAATTAATAGTTAACTAATCAATCGTTAATGAATAAAGAGCTAACTACTTTAGTTTATAGCAGGCGTTTACGCTGACTCGATGGGGCAATGCCCAGAGATTCACGGTATTTCGCTATGGTACGTCTAGCTACCTGAATTCCTTGGTCAGCCAGTAAAGCAGCAATCTTACTATCACTTAGAGGCTTTGCGGTATTTTCCGCTGCGACAAGCTTCTTAATGAGTGCGCGAATTGCTGTAGATGAACATTCACCGCCATTGTCAGTGCTGACATGGCTTGAGAAAAAGTATTTGAGTTCGAAGATACCACGTGGTGTGTGCATGAATTTTTGAGTCGTCACACGAGAGATCGTGGATTCGTGCATATCAACAGCTAAAGCCACATCATTCAGTACCATCGGCTTCATGGCTTCTGCGCCATGTTCGAAGAAACCGCGTTGATGTTCAACAATACACCGAGCGACTTTTAGTAGTGTTTCATTTCGGCTCTCTAGACTTTTAATTAGCCATTTTGCTTCTTGCAAATTTGAGCGGATAAAGTGGTTGTCAGCGCTACTGCCTTTGCTACTAAGGGCCGCGTATTGTTGATTCACTTTTAGTTTTGGCACGCTATCTGGATTGATGGTGACCAACCATTTCCCAAGCTCTTTGAAGACGGATACGTCAGGAACCACATACTCGGTTTCGTCTGGCGTGATCTTACTGCCAGGGCGAGGGTCCAGCTGTTGAATTAACTGCAAAACTTCGCGTAGTTCCGCTTCTTTCAGTTTGGTTTCTTTGATGACTAATTTGTAATCGCGGTTACCTAGCTGGTCGATATGGCTAGTAAGTACTAACTTAGCTTCGTTAAGCCAAGGGGTATCTTGTGGGAAGGTCGCCAATTGCAGTAACAAGCAATCTTGCAGATTCACAGAACCGACACCTAGCGGATCAAACTGCTGAATTCGTTTACGAACGGCTTCAATTTCATCAAGCTCGATCTCTTCGTTGTCGAAGTTCTCAAGGATGTCTTCACAAGATACGGTAAGGTAACCGCGGTCATCGATAGCATCAATTAGCGCAAAAGCTATGCTGCGGTCAGTTTCAGTAAATGGTGTTAAATCGAGTTGCCAGAGCAGGTAATCGTATAGACTTTGTGTGGTTTCGCCTTGATAAACGGGCATGTCGTCATCAATCGCAATGCCAGTGTTACCTGTGTTTGCGCTGTAAACGTCTTCCCAAGTTGTATCGATTTCTAGTTCGTTGCCGATCTCTGATTTTTCGATTAAATCGGAGCTGTCAGGTAAGTCTTGTTCTACTGTTTCAACTGTTTCTTTCTCGTCACTGCTAGGTTTTTCTTCCGATGTTGGTGTATCTTCATTGCCATCTTCGACATCGAGTAGTGGGTTCGATTCAAGTGCTTCTTGAATCTCTTGTTGCAAATCCAAAGTAGACAATTGCAACAAACGAATCGCTTGTTGCAATTGAGGAGTCATTGCTAACTGTTGGCCTAGCTTAAGTTGTAATGAGGGTTTCATTCAGTGTTACTTACCTAGTTATTATTCTAAGAACTCTCGATACTCTCTATCTAATCATAGACGGAATTGTTCGCCTAGATAAACTTGTTTAACTTGTTCGTTATTGAGAACATCTTCAGGAGTTCCCTCAGCTATTAGATGCCCTTGACTTACGATGTAAGCTTTTTCACACACGTCTAATGTTTCACGAACGTTGTGGTCGGTAATCAAAACGCCTAAGCCACGATCGCGCAAGTGAACAATGATTTTTTTGATATCGATAACCGATATAGGGTCAACACCGGCAAAAGGTTCGTCCAGAAGAATGAACTGAGGGTTTGCTGCTAGCGCACGAGCAATCTCAACACGGCGACGCTCACCACCAGACAAAGCCATACCATTACTCGCTCGAATATGTTGGATGTGAAACTCTTCGAGAAGATCTTCCAGCTTATCTTGACGTTGTGCGTTAGTCATCTCATCGCGCGTTTGCAAAACAGCCATGATGTTGTCTTCAACTGACAATTTACGAAAAATGGATGCTTCTTGAGGAAGGTAACCGATACCAAGGCGTGAACGACTGTGCATTGGTAAGATACTGATGTCTCGGTCGTCAATGCTGATAGTACCTTCATCACGCGCAACCAGACCCACTATCATATAGAAAGAGGTGGTTTTACCTGCACCGTTTGGGCCAAGTAGCCCGACGATCTGACCTGACTCTACTTGCAAGCTTACGTCTGTTACAACTTTACGTTTTCCGTAGGTCTTCGCTAGGTTCTTTGCTGTAAGGACTGCCATGATTACTTATTCACTTCCGCTGGTTGTAAAACCGTTGATACTCGCTCACTGCTATCACTATCGGCAACCAATTTTTGAGAGGTGATCTGATAGGTAATCTTAGAGCCACGAATGATACTGCCATCTTGAGATAGCATCGCGTTCTTAGTCATGATCAATCTATCGGCAATCAGCTGGTAATGTAAATCGTCAGCTTCACCATAGAGTGTTTTCCCATCGTCAGTAAGTTGAGAAAAGGTTGCGGGCTTTCCGAAACCTTGTATTTCTTCAATTTCACCGTTGACGGCATTACGTGTAACAATGACCTTATCGGCATTGATATTGATGCTACCTTGTTTAAGGTTCACATCGCCAAGAAAGGTTACTTGATTGCTTTTCATATCTAATTGCTGACTGTCTGAATCAATATAGACAGGCTGCTCGCTATCCGAAGATAGAGCATAGACATTAGACGCCGCAAGGGTCAAAGCCAATAAACTAAGGTGTGAGAGTTTCATATCTACCCTGAACAGAATTAAAGAGAGTCGCATTGTTGGTACCGAAGTTCCCTTTCATTGCTTGCCCCTCATTTTCAAAAAATGTACCGATCATATGGACCGGAGTGTCTGAATAAAAATCTCGGCTAGTCAGTTCTACAACCATTTTATCTGTGGTCATTGTATCGAAGCTAGCATCTGGCAACAGGTTCTTCGCCACAACGTTGTCATAAAAAGTGATGACTTGATTTTCATCCATAATTGCGCGATCAGCGGTCACTCGCCATTCTATCGTATGCCCTTCTCGGAATACTGAAAGAGCCGGGTCTTGAAAATGCGTATCGCCAACGACTGAGTAGTGCTCTAGATGAGTTGATTCAACTCGGTAGCTACGAATACCGCTTTCGCCATAACTAATATTATCAAGATTCTTGCCACTAAACGCAGGCAGTTCCAAGTTTGGATCTACTTGTATCGTCGAAGTTTGCTCTTTGTCGTACAAGTAATAGGCCGACCAAGAGGCAATAAAGATGAGTATTAAGTAGATAATACGATTAAAACTCATATGCTTAAACCTTTGTGCACGTCGAGTTCGTTTCTTGCTTGTAAAATAAGGTCGCAGACTTCACGTACCGCACCATGACCGCCGTTAATGGTTGTCACGTAGTTTGCACGCTTTGCAAGTAGCGGGTGACCATCTGCTACACATACCTTCAAACCAACTTTTTCCATTACAGGCCAGTCGATCAGATCGTCTCCGATGTAACCTGTATTTTCAGGGCTTACAGAAAGCTTATCGCAAATATCTTGGTATGCCTTAACTTTATCGTCCTGACCTTGGTAAATCAGCTTAATACCCAAAGCCGTCATTCGATTTTCAACAATCTGAGATTGACGGCCAGTGATGATCGCGATTTCAACGCCTGCGCTCATCAACGATTTAATACCGTAGCCGTCGCGCGTATGGAAAGTTTTTAGTTCTTCACCATTGTTACCCATGTAGATGCGACCATCAGAGAATACGCCATCTACATCGCAAATCAGTAGTTTGATCTCTTTTGCTATCGCAAATACACGTGAATCTACTGTGCCGTAAAGGGTTTCAATTGCCTGTGACATTACATTACTCCTGCTTTCAGTAAGTCATGCATATTTAAAGCGCCTACTAATTTGCCATTATCACACAACATCAGGCCATTGATGCTTCTAGCTTGCATCAAATTTAAGCCTTCAACAGCGAGCATGTTGGGTTCTGCTACCGTTGGGTTAAGTGTCATCACATCGCCGATCTGAGTGTTATGAATATCAACGCGTTTGTCTAAGATACGGCGTAAATCACCATCGGTAAAAATGCCAGCCATTTGACCATCGTCACCAACGATGGCCGTCATGCCTAAGCCTTTTTGAGAGATCTCTAGTAGAGCATCTCGTACTAGTGCATCCGGAGCTACAACTGGGAGAGCGTCGCCAGTGTGCATGATGTCGTCTAGTTTCAACAGCAGTTGACGGCCTAAAGCACCTCCAGGATGAGACAGTGCGAAATCTTGAGCGGTAAAACCTCTTGCCTGTAAAAGTGCAACGGCTAATGCATCACCCATAACCAAAGTCGCGGTAGTACTGGTTGTTGGTGCTAAACCTAGGGGACACGCTTCTTCGGGTACTGAAATCTGTAAATGAATATTAGATAAAGTCGCCATGTTCGATGTTGGCTTGCCAGTCATGCTGATAATTTTAATGTTTAAACGCTTTAATACTGGGAATAGACTGAGGATTTCTCCTGACTCTCCTGAGTTGGATATTGCTATCACAATATCACCCGGTTCGATCATGCCTAAATCACCATGCGCTGCTTCACCTGGGTGTACAAAGAAAGCTGATGTACCAGTACTTGCAAGTGTAGCTGCTATTTTGTTACCAATGTGGCCAGATTTGCCCATGCCCATCACTACGACTTTGCCTTTGTTGTTCAGGATTAGGTCGCAAGCTTTGCTAAAATCATCATTAAAAAATTGGTCTAATTGCGTGAGACCTGCAACTTCAGTTTCCAAAACTTGTTTTGCAACGCTGCAATAATCAAATGGCTGAGACATCAAATACTCCAAGTACGGGAAGTTAAATCAACAATTAAGCTGACATGTTCATTAGTAGGTAACTTTGATATGCCACGAACGTCACGATTAACACGCCGCCTTCGATACGATTCACGCTACGAGATTTGCCTAGTGCCATGATAACAAGGAGTAGCGATACGCCTAGCATTACCCAGAAGTCACGACCCATTGCAAACTCACTCAGGATTGAAGGGTTTAGGATGCCCGGGATACCCATCACGGCAAGGATGTTGAATACATTTGAGCCAATGATATTACCCACAGCCATATCATCTTCACCCTTCATAACGCCGGCTAGTGATGCTGCAAGCTCAGGCAAGCTAGTGCCTACGGCAATTATGGTGAGACCAATCACAAGGTCGCTCATACCAAAGAACTTAGCGATAACAACCGCGTTATCAACCAACATGTTGGCCGCTAGAGGTAGAATAATTAGACCAACCACCACCCACATTGCGGCTTTGGGGTTGCTCACGCCTTCAGGAACTTCAGATTCTTGTTCGTCAAGAAAGGCATCACCGTTCTTTTGTTCACTACGGCTTATTTGCAGCATTGCAAATAAGAAAGCGGCAAAAAGAACAAACAACAACACGCCTTCATAGAAGCCTAAGTGATTATCCCAAAGCAGTGCGCCTGCTAATAGAGTGACACCTATCATTAAAGGTAGTTCACGACGAATCACACCAGAGCTAATCGATAATGGCTTTATTAGGGCTGTAATACCTAAAATCAGCGCAATGTTGGCGATGTTTGAGCCTAATACGTTACCTACCGCCGTATCTGTTTTACCATCAAGGGCTGCTGTCGCAGAAACCATCATTTCAGGGGCTGAAGATCCCATAGCTAAGATTGTCATACCGATAACTAGTGGTGAAATACCGAAGTTGCGAGCAAGAGCAGCGGCACCGTAGACCAGCTTATCTGCACTCCACACCAAAAAACCTAGACCGATAATAAGAAACGCAATCGCTTCAAGCATGATGATTCCTAAAAATTAATAAAAAACGGAGAATTAACCGCTAATTTTGACTTGTTGCTAGATAAAAGGGAAGTCACTCGACAAATTAATTACCAGTTAGTGGTAAAGAAATGTTGATGAAGAACGAATTTCTCAATGCTTTCAAATCCCTGCATTGCTTTCTGTTTTTAATAATTAATTGAACAGTGCTTTTAATTCTAAAGTAGACTCATTATTATTGCAGCCATAATTGGCGTTTTTAAAGCAAGGAAACAACAAAATTATGTTGAACACTGAGCTTGTGAAAGTTAAGAATCTCAGCTTCTCACGCGGTGATCGAATTATCTTTGATGATATCAGTTTAGATGTTCCTCAAGGAAAAATAACCGCGATCATGGGGCCGTCAGGGATCGGTAAAACAACCTTATTACGTCTGATAGGTGGGCAATTACCGCCAGATGAAGGTGAAATTTGGTTTGATGGCGACAACATCCCAGCATTGCCACGTCGAAAGCTATATCAAGCACGCAAGAAAATGAGCATGCTTTTCCAATCGGGGGCACTTTTTACGGATTTGAATGTCTTTGATAATGTGGCGTTTCCTTTGCGAGAGCACACTGAACTTAACGAAACATTCATTCGCACCATCGTATTGCTTAAGCTTGAGGCGGTAGGATTACGAGGCGCGGCGCAATTAATGCCAAGTGAGCTTTCTGGTGGTATGGCGAGAAGAGCGGCGTTGGCCCGTGCGATCGCATTGGACCCAGACCTCATTATGTATGATGAGCCTTTTGTTGGCCAAGACCCAATCACCATGGGTGTATTGGTTGAATTGATTCGTAACCTCAATCAAGCTTTGGGTTTAACCTCTATTGTCGTTTCTCATGATGTCCCTGAGGTGATGAGCATTGCTGATTGGGTCTATTTGATGGCTGATGGGAAAATTATTGCTGCAGGTTCCCCTGATGAGTTGTACAACAACAGCGATCCAAGAGTGCAGCAATTTTTGCAAGGTGAATCGGATGGCCCTGTGCCATTTAGGTTTCCTGCAAATAGCTTAGAAAAGGATTTGTTTGAATATGATTGCTAAAACTATTGCGGGTGTCGGTAAGCGCGCACTTGCGATCTGTGAGTCATTTGGTCGAGCAAGCCTAATGCTATTTGGGGCTTTGTTTGGCATCCCGAAACTAAAAAACTTCCCTCTATTAGTTAAACAATTTTATAGCGTTGGCGTTCAGTCATTGGCTATCATTTTAGTTTCAGGCTTGTTTATTGGCATGGTACTCAGCCTGCAGGGCTATGTCGTATTAATCGACTATGGCGCAGAGGGTAACCTTGGGCAAATGGTCGCGCTCTCGTTGTTACGGGAATTGGGCCCTGTGGTGACAGCACTTCTGTTTGCTGGCCGTGCGGGTTCAGCATTAACGGCTGAGATCGGCTTAATGAAAGCAACGGAACAGATCTCTAGCCTTGAGATGATGGCGGTTGATCCTCTTAAACGCATTATTGCGCCACGTCTCTGGGCTGGCCTTATCTCTATGCCGTTGCTCGCTATGATCTTTATGGCGGTCGGGATTTGGGGTGCTCAGTTAGTCGGTGTGGATTGGAAAGGTATTGACCACGGCAGTTTCTGGTCTGCGATGCAGTCTTCCGTTGAGCTTGGCCGTGATATTGGTAACAGTATGATCAAATGCATGGTCTTCGCTATCACCGTAACTTGGATCGCACTTTTTAATGGTTATGATGCAGTACCGACATCCGAAGGTATTAGTCAGGCAACCACACGCACAGTAGTACACTCTTCTCTAGCGGTATTAGGGCTAGATTTTGTTCTTACCGCATTGATGTTTGGGAATTAATCATGCAACAAACTCGAAAATTAGAATTATGGGTCGGCACCTTTGTTATTGCCGGAATTTGCGCAATCTTAATCATGATCTTTCAAGTCGCTGACGTAAAAGGTCTCGGTTCAAACCATACTTACAACTTAAAAGCGACCTTTGACAATATTGGCAGCCTAAAGGTTCGCTCACCAGTAAAGGTGGGGGGCGTCGTTGTTGGTCGAGTTCAAAGTATTGAACTTGATACTGAGAGCTACCTTCCTGTGGTTGAACTGTCTATTGATGCGAAGTACTCACAATTTCCTGATACCTCTAGTGCTCAAATCTTAACGTCGGGCTTGATCGGTGAGCAGTACATCAGCTTAGTTCCAGGCTTCATCTTTGAAGATGAAGAGATGTTGGTTGATGGTGATTCTATCGAAGACACCAAGTCGGCATTAGTATTAGAAGATTTGATTGGCCAAGTGCTGTATAGCGTCGGTGGCTCTGATAATAGCGAAGCTAAGGAGTAGGCTCATGTTAAAGACTAATTACTTATTGAAAAGACTGCTTCTGACAGCTGTCGCTTTGCTGATGTCGACTCCAGCTTTTTCGGCAAAACCGATTGACCGAACTCAGCCTTATCAGATGATGACTCAAGTTGCGGAAGAGGCTTTCGCCCGTTTGAAGAACGAGCAAGAGAATATCCAACAAGATCCTGAGTTACTGAAGGTCATCGTGGAAGAAGAGTTGATGCCTTATGTGAATGCTCAATATGCGGCGCTGAAGTTGCTAGGGCCAAACTTGAAAGGTGCTGACAGAGGAGACGTGCGCGTATTTATTGATGCATTTCGTAAATATCTCGTTTCTTCTTATGCTCAAGTGTTAACTCAATATACAGATCAGACGATTAAATTTGGTCCAGAACCAACAATTAAAACAGATAGCCGTATTACCAGTATTAAGGTTGATATCATTGATACGCCGCGACCAAACATTAACCTTGAGTTTAAACTGCGTAAAAATAAGAAGTCAGGTGAGTGGAAGGCGTTTGATATGGTTGCCGAAGGTATAAGCCTGCTTTCGAGTAAGCAGTCAGAGTGGAATACTAAGATTCGTCAAGAAGGCATCTTACAAGTTGCCGACGAACTAGAGAAACTGGCCGCACAACCGATTCGTTTCGAGAGTAATAAATAATGAGCCATTCTCAATGGCAAGCACTAAGCTCTAAAGAGTATAAGCTGCTCGGTGATATCGACCGAGACAGTGTCCCTGCAATCTGGCGAATATTGGAAAAGTGGCAAACAACGGAATCGAGCGTTGAAATTGACCTTAGCCATATAAATCGAGTCGATTCAGCAGGAATGGTGATGCTAATTCACTTATTAGAGCATGCAAAAAATCAAAACTGTCATATAATGCTCAGTTTCGTGCCAGAACAATTACGAACGTTGTTCCAATTGAGCAATATCCAGCCAATGATGGCAGAACACATAAAAAATTAGGCAGGAGCTATTTGTGGACAGCACAAAAGTACAAGAATTATTAGCAGAAGCACTGAACCTTCAGGAGATTTTCGTGAAGGGTGAAGGCAGTCATTACGAAGTTGTTGCGGTTGATGCATGTTTTGACGGCATGAATCGAGTTAAGAAGCAGCAACTAATCTACGGCCCACTAATGGAATACATTCAACGCAATGATATCCATGCTCTTTCTATTAAGGCTTTCACGCCAGAAGAGTGGGAACGTGATAAGAAACTGATGTCACTTTAAGGTTTATGATGGAAAAGTTTCGAGTTATTGGATCGGATAAGCCGTTAAGCGGTGAAGTGACGATCTCAGGCGCAAAAAATGCAGCGCTACCTATCTTATTTGCTTCAATTCTTGCTGAAGAGCCAGTGGAAGTGAGTAATGTTCCTCACCTACGTGACATCGATACTACGATGGAACTACTAAAACGTCTTGGCGCAAAAGTATCACGTAACGGTAGTGTTCATGTTGATGGCAGCGAAATTAATGAATTTTGTGCGCCTTACGATTTAGTAAAAACAATGCGTGCTTCTATTTGGGCTTTAGGTCCACTAGTGGCTCGTTTTGGTGAAGGCCAAGTGTCACTTCCTGGTGGTTGTGCGATTGGCGCTCGCCCTGTTGATCTGCATATCCATGGCCTAGAGCAACTAGGTGCAACGATTACGTTGGAAGATGGTTATGTTAAAGCAAGCGTTGATGGCCGTCTGAAAGGCGCGCATATCGTGATGGATAAAGTAAGCGTTGGCGCTACGATTACTATCATGTGTGCAGCAACGCTAGCTGAAGGAACAACTGTATTAGATAACTCAGCGCGTGAGCCTGAGATTGTTGATACAGCTGATTTCCTAAACAAACTAGGTGCTAAAATTTCTGGCGCAGGTACAGACACGATTACTATCGAAGGCGTTGAGCGTCTTGGTGGTGGTCATCACTCTGTGGTTGCTGACCGCATTGAAACAGGTACGTTCCTTGTAGCGGCTGCGGTTTCTGGCGGTAAAGTGGTTTGCCGCAACACCAATGCTCATCTTCTTGAAGCTGCATTAGCGAAGCTTGAAGAAGCGGGTGCGAAGGTTGAAACAGGCGAAGACTGGATCAGCCTTGATATGACAGATCGTGAGCTGAAAGCGGTGAAAATCGTAACAGCACCTCATCCAGGTTTCCCAACCGACATGCAAGCACAGTTTACTCTGCTTAACATGATGGCGAAGGGCAGTGGTGTTATCACTGAGACTATCTTTGAAAACCGCTTTATGCACATTCCTGAGCTACAGCGAATGGGTGCAAAAGCGGAAATCGAAGGCAACACGGCTATCTGTGGTGAGACGGAAAAACTGAGCGGCGCTCAAGTAATGGCTACGGACCTTCGCGCATCTGCGAGCCTTGTGATTGCTGGCTGTATTGCTCAAGGCGAAACCATCGTTGACCGTATTTATCACATCGATCGTGGCTACGATAAGATTGAAGATAAACTGTCAGCCTTAGGCGCAAACATTACACGATTTAGTGAGTCGAACTAACCTAGGTTAGTGGATTCATGAATCAGTAAGATGAAAACATAAAAGTCGGAACCTTGGTTTCGGCTTTTTTATAGTTGTATTTACCGCAAGTAAATCTATTGCTCATTTTTGCGCAAATAGATGAATCAACTTGGCGGTCGGTGAGGAACAAAATGATAGCAATATTACGTATTTTCGCAGTGGCGATATTTGCGATTCTTATGTTTGTATTTGGGTGTGGTTACTGTTTACTGAGCCCGCGCAACCCAAAACACGTATTTACCTTTGGCCGCTATTTCGGTCGCATGTCGAAGATCTTCGGCATGAAGTTAGAGCTTCGCATCCCAGAAGATGCCTACTCTCGTGGCCAACATGTTTATGTGGCGAACCACCAAAACAGCTGGGATCTATTCACGATTTCATCAGCGGTAACGCCTAAAGTGGTGACGGTTGGTAAGAAAAGCCTAGTGTGGATGCCTCTATTTGGTCAGCTTTACTGGCTGACGGGTAACATCCTAATTGACCGTGCTAACCGCAGCAAAGCGGTGGGTACCATTGATCAGGTAGTGACCAGCCTAAAAGAGAGCGACGTTTCAGTATGGATGTTCCCTGAAGGGACTCGTTCTCGTGGCCGTGGTCTGCTGCCATTCAAAACGGGTGCATTCCATGCGGCGATTGGTGCTGGCTTACCGATTATCCCTATCGTGTGTAGCTCAACAGATGGCGTGAAGCTAAACCGTTGGAACAACGGCCATGTGATTGTTGAGATGCTGCCACCAATCAGCACTGAAGATTACGATAAGTCTAATGTTCGTCAACTGGCTAACCTAGCTCGTGAGCAGATGGCTGCTAAGCTTGAAGAGTTAGACAAAGAAGTGGTTGAGCTTAATAAGAAGTAATCATCTAAGCGAAACGATGAACAATAAAAAAGGTTGCCAATTGGGCAACCTTTTTTGTATCTGATAAACGCTCAGCATTATGCCTTATTCGTTTACTAGAAACCGTTTATTCTAGATATTAAAACCTATTTGCGAACCGCAATAGCTTCGATCTCAATACCTACATCTTTTGGCAGACGTGCTACTTCAACACATGAACGTGCAGGGTAGTTTGCAACACCGTGCTCATCAAAGAACTTGCCGTAAACTTCGTTTACTGTACCGAAGTCGTTTAGGTCTTTAACGAATACTGTTAGCTTTACGATGTCTTTTACAGTTAGGCCTGAAGCTTCTACAACCGCTTTAACGTTGTCTAGAGATTGGCGAGCTTGCTCTGCGATATCAGCAGATACTTCACCAGTTGCTGGGTTTACTGGGATTTGACCAGAAGTCAGTACCATGTTGCCAAGGTCAACACCTTGTACGTATGGGCCGATTGCAGCTGGAGCAGATTCTGTGTGAAGTACTTTAGTCATTGGTTTATTCCATCAGTTATTAGATAAAAATCAATTTTCAGTGTGCCTTCAAACTTTGGATAGGTAAAGAGCAAAATACCCCGCATAGGCGAGGTATTTGATAGTTTTTACATTCGGTCAGCGTTGCCGTATGGCGTTATCTTTCTGTCACGATCTCGCGAGAGAATACCTTTTCGCAATACTTACACTTTAATCGAATATCTTCTTTCTTTTCAAAGATCTTAAAGCTGCTTTCAACCGGTTCATTGTGAGTAATACAGTTGGTGTTTGGACACTCGAAAACATCGTTGATTTGCTCAGGAAGTTCTAGGGGGAGCTTCTTAACCACTTCGTAATCTTCGATTTGGTTTACTGTTGCATGAGGTGCGTAAAGAGCCAGCTTGCTCGCCTGTTCTTCGGTGATAAACACATTCTCAATCTTGAGTAGGTCTTTTCCGCCTAGTGCAGAAGACGGCAGATTTAGGCCAATCGTCACACGCTGATGAGAGTTATGCATGTCGAACAGTTTTAGCACTTTGATCCCGATGTTAGCTGGGATGTGGTCGATAACAGTACCGTTTCTGATTGCTTCAACTTTTAATTGAGTCTCTTTAGACATGATATTTCTCCTCTACAGCGTTTCGTTAAGAACAAGGGCTAGTAATGCTTCACGCGCGTAAACACCATTCTCTGCTTGCTGGAAGTAGTAAGCGTAAGGTGTTTTATCGACATCGATAGTAATTTCATCAACGCGAGGAAGAGGGTGTAGAACCTTCAGGTTATCGCGTGCATTTTCCAGCATTGAAGCGGTCAGGATATACGCTGATTTGATGTGCGCGTATTCTGACTCATCGAAGCGCTCTTTTTGAACTCGAGTCATGTACAAGACATCAAGCTCAGGAATGACATCTTCCATGTCCGTCAATAGTTGGTACTTGATGCCCGCTTCATCAAGCTCTTCGCAAATGTAGTCTGGCATCGCCAGTGCTTCTGGTGCCACGAAATAGAAACAGATGTTGTCGAACTTCGCTAGCGCTTGCGTCAACGAGTGAACTGTACGGCCGTACTTAAGGTCACCAACGAATGCAACGTTTAGGTTGTCGAGGCGGCCTTGTGTCTCGGCGATAGAGAATAGGTCTAATAACGTTTGTGTTGGATGTTGATTTGCGCCGTCACCTGCGTTAATAACTGGTACACCGTTTGAGAACTCAGAAGCCAGACGCGCTGCGCCTTCTTGAGGGTGACGCATTACGTAAGCGTCAACGTATGAAGAGATAACCTGTACCGAGTCCGCTAGCGTTTCGCCTTTCTTTGCCAAAGAAGTGTTACCACCACTGTCGAAGCCAATCACGTCACCACCGATGCGTTGAATCGCAGTTTCAAAGGAGAGGCGAGTTCGCGTAGAAGGTTCGAAGAAGCAGCTGGCAACAACTTTGTTCTTGATGAGTTCTGGGTTTGGTACAGCCTTTAGCTGACCTGCCGTTTGAACAATTAATTCTAGCTCTTCACGAGAAAGCTCTGGAATTGAGATGATGTGCTTTTGATAGAGCGAATTCGCCATGATCTTCTTCCCCACAATAATGTATTGGCCATAAAAAAGCCCCCCATAATGGGAGGCTTTAAAAAAGTGCTGAAAAGCAGAATAGACGGCCTGGCAAGCATGTTAGCTTGCGAGCAATATTTGGTGTCTTCATAATTTTATTATGTGTTTTCACAATATCATTATGTTTTATCACAACATTGCTTGGCGTCATTTTCACTACTCTCAGACAAATTGCCGAGAATTATACGCTTTCAATTTGTGAGCGCAAGCGATTACATCAAGCTTTTGTTTACTTTCAATATTCGCTATTGGCCCAGTGTCGCAACCATTACCGCTTTGATGGTGTGCATGCGATTCTCAGCTTCATCAAACACAATTGAGTAATCCGATTCAAAGACTTCGTCAGTGACTTCTAAACCGTTCATTCCATACTTGTCTGCGACTTGCTGGCCGATTACGGTTTCATTGTTGTGGAAAGCAGGTAAGCAGTGCATGAATTTCACTTGAGGGTTACCAGTGAGCTTAATAACTTCCATATTCACTTGGTAAGGCGTCATAACAGCAACACGTTCGTCCCAAGCTTCTGGCGCCTCGCCCATCGAGACCCAAACATCGGTGTAAAGGAAATCACAACCTTTAACACCTTCAGCAACGTCTTCGGTTAACGTGATTTTAGCACCTGTACTTTGCGCGATAGCTTGGCACTCTTCAACGAGCTGTTCTTCTGGCCAAAAGGCTTTTGGCGCGACAAGGCTAATATCCATACCCATTTTCGCAGCACCGACTAAAAGTGAGTTGCCCATGTTGTTACGAGCGTCACCTAGGTAGGCAAAGCTGATTTGATGTAGATGTTTACCGCGACCATGCTCAAGCATAGTGAGGAAATCAGCCAAGATCTGAGTCGGATGGAATTCATCGGTTAGGCCGTTCCAAACCGGCACACCAGCGTATGCGCCAAGATCTTCGACAGTGCTTTGACCAAAGCCACGGTATTCAATGCCGTCGTACATACGACCTAATACACGAGCCGTATCTTTCATTGATTCTTTCTGACCAATCTGAGAACCAGAAGGGCCTAGATAAGAGACTTGAGCACCTTGATCAAAGGCCGCTACCTCAAAAGCACATCGAGTTCGTGTTGATGCTTTTTCAAAGATCAAAGCGATGTTTTTACCGTTAAGCTTTTTCTGCTCTGTTCCTGCATACTTAGCTTTTTTTAGATCAGCAGACAGATCGAGTAAAAACTGAATCTCTTTAGGAGTAAAGTCGAGAAGTTTTAGAAAGTTACGATTGCGAAGATTAAAGGCCATCTCTCGCTCCTTGCGAATATAGAATCAATGAAGAACTCAGTTAAACATAAAGATGCTATATTTGTGAATATTTATTTTATTAATTTAATAAAAAAGGCCAGTAAATGAATACTGGCCTAGATAAGTTATTGAGTTCGTTTAACTGAGCTCTTTGACTTAGATACCGTCTCTTTCGATAGGGCAGCTCATACAGCGTGCGCCGCCACGACCACGGCCTAGCTCGTTGCCAGGAATCGTTAGAACTTCGATACCCGCTTTGTCGTATTTCTCATTGGTGTAAACATTACGCTCATAGCCAATCACGGTACCTGGCTTCACTGTTAGTACGTTGTTAGCGTCATTCCACTGTTCACGTTCAGCTTCATAGTTGTCACCGCCAGTCGTGATGATCTTCAGCTGATCAAGGCCTAGAGCCCCTTCAATTGCTGACAGGTAGTTTTCCGATTTCTCTACACGCATCTCACCATTTTCTTTTGGTGTTAGGCGCCAAGTATCTAGATCTTTGCGAACAATCTCAGGGTAGACAGAGAAAGTGTCGATATCCATGTGCGTCATCACCGTATCAAGGTGCATACAAGAGCGGTGTTTTGGTAAATCAATCGCAATTACTTCGGTTGCTTGACCCGAACGGAACAAGCTAGCCGCTAGGTTTTCGACACCTTGTGGCTTGGTACGCTCAGAGATACCAACCAGTACCGCGCCTTTACCGATAACCAGTACGTCACCGCCTTCAATATTGGCGTTGTCGTAGTGAAGGTCTTCATCACCAAAGTACTTAATGAAATCTTGACCGGCGAACACTGGATGCCAGCGGTAGATAGCACGCAGGTGGTTCGTTTCACGTTGACGTGCAGGCTTCATCATTGGGTTCAGCGATACACCGCCGTAAACCCAGCATGAGGTATCTCGCGTAAACAGGTGGTTAGGCAGAGGTTCGATAACGAAATCGAGTGGTCGATGCATTTTAGGCAGCATCGATGATGATTTGATAGGAAGCTCAGAATAAGCCAAGCCACCGAGTAAGATCGTTGCTAGATGCTCATTATCCATTTGAGCAAGGTAGTTTCTTAAGTCACGGGCAAAAGTAGGCCCATAACGGAAATCTGAGATTTGAGTATTCAGCAACCACTCACGAGCCTGAGGTACGGCAAGCGTCTCTACTAGCAGGTCGTGCAGCAGTAGCACTTCTACGTCTTGACTGCGCAGCGTTTCTGCAAAGGCATCATGTTCTTCACCAGCTGCTTCAACGGCAAGTACATCATCAAATAAAAGATCATGACAGTTTGAAGGGGTGAGGTGGGTGAGTGCTCTTTCAGGTCTATTTAGGAGAACTCGTCTCAATTGACCGACTTCGGAGCCAACGTACAGCTTACTCATTTTGCATCCTTACTATTAATCCAGCGTCTATTTATGACAAGCTTGTCCGTAATATGCAAGTTTTACAGATTGAGTTAATGCAAGGTATTTGGCTAATTATTGGTCATAAAATCTGCCATTTTAAACTTTACGCAGATTAAATTCCAATTTACTGGCTATCGAACGGAACAACGTTTTTGAGGATCTATGCTCAATTCATGGCTTGTTAGAATTGAATTTTGCTTATCAATCGTGATTTTTTATTCACTATTATGCACTTTTTGATAACAAGCTGAGGATTTATGCACCCTAAAAGCGGTTGGGTGTATGCAGCCAATGTGACTAATCACGCAAGTTTTATTCAATAAGCCCTAAAGTGGCCACAAAAACGAAATGCTAAAATACGTGGCAGTTAATAAAATGTTGGAAATTTGTTTCTGTGATTTTGATTTCACTTTTGAATTGATATTGGCTCTGCGATCTCGCGATAAACTTACCTTTCTAGGCCTGATCTGGGTGGCTTTTCTGGACGATCCGTGCCATATTTCGTGGCAATCAAATTTGATCTTTTCATAGTCAACACTCTGGAGCAGACACATGTCTCACGAAGATGAATATCTATCAGTAGCGGAATTAATTGAATTTCAAAAGGAAGAGACTCGCGACATCATTACAGCATTAATTGAAGATGGTAGCGATCCTGAAGCTCTATACGATATCGAGCATCACCTATTTGCTGAAGATTTCGATGTGCTTGAGAAAGCGGTTGTTGAAGCATTCAAAATGGGCTTTGAAGTGCTTGAAGCTGAAGAGACTGAAGACGAAGATGGCAATAAGCTACTTTGTTGTGATGCAACGATGCAATGTACTCTGAATGCAGAAGCGATCGATGAGCAAGTTGAGAAGCTTGTGAACCTTGCAGAGAAGTTCGACATTATCTACGACGGTTGGGGCACTTACTACGAAGGTGAAGATGCTATCTACCCGGACGAAGATGATGAAGGCGAAGAGTAATTCTTTCCTAATTTTAAAAAATGCCAGCCTCGAGCTGGTATTTTTTTACCCTCAGAAAAATAAATGTCTTTATATGCATTCATTCATTATAATGCGGTCAAAATTGATCTAGCTCAAGGAATGGTATGCGGTTGCTTCTCGATGGTCTTTGGCAAATTTCGCCACTGACGGATCTCTCTATCCCACAAGATGACATCACTTTTCCGGCTCCGTTAAGCTCAAAGCTCCCTGGTAGCTTGAGTGAAAATGAAATTGCAGAGCAAGAGTGGCACCTGATGCATGACATTGAAGTGGATGACGCTATGTTGGCGTGTCCATTTGTTGAGCTAGTGATGGCTGGGGTCGATTACTTTGCTGAAGTTCGACTTAATGGTGTGGCTGTATTTGATTGTGATGGCAGCCAAGTTGAATATCGTAAAGATATCCGTCCTTACATGCAGTCCGGCCGAAACCGTTTTGAGATCCTTTTCCTTGAAGAAGAAGAGAGCCTGTTGCTTGAAGAGGATATGGATGATTTTGTATCTTCACAGGTTGTCGCTAAATCTGATTCGCGCATCGGGATTTGGCAAGCGCCATACCTGCAGTTCGTTCGAAACGTCAAACTAGAGCAAGTTGTCACAGAGCAGATCTGGCACCATGGCGGTGGCTGTGAGTTCAAAGTAGATGTTATCTATCAAACGCTAAAGCCGGGGTTAATATCGGCATCCATCAAGTTTAATGGCATGACACTCGTAATGCCGATAGATGTGCGCGCAGAGCATGCCGGCGTTGTGTTTCAGGTGGAAGCTCCCATGGTATTTAATCTTGAGAAGCCCAACCCTAAGCATCTATATCAATTAGAAGTGGTACTTGATGGGCAAGAAGAGAGTTCTTTTGTTGCCTTGAACCCAACTTCTTGCGTCAGTAACTTTTTACGCTAACTCCGTATATTTTAGCACTATCTTCTTTCGCTATAGCGGCACATTCTGCTTATAACGATTTGGCCATGACAACCTCACAAGCGTCGTGGCCTGTCTCTCCCCAAGCTGAGTCAAGGTGCTCAAACCCAAGTTTCTCATAGAGTTTGACCGCAGCACCTAAGCATTCCGTCGTTTCTAAATACATGTGTTGATACCCAAGTTGTTTGGCTTGCTTTAAGCTCAAAGCGACAATTCGCTTGGCTAGGCCATGCCCTCGAGTTTGCGGTAAGAAGTACATCTTTTGCAGCTCACACACATTGGGTTTACCTGCTAGAGGGGCAAAGCCACCGCCTCCGACGATCTTACCGTTGTGTTCGATAACCCAGTACATTGCATTCGCTTGGCTATAGACAGAATACATATCATCGAGTGTTGGATCGGCCACGCCATAGCCTTTATCTTCGGTCAGTCCATGTTCAGCCGAAACTTGGCGAATGACTTGTGCGATGCTTGGGTTGTCTTGCGGTGTAATGGCTCTAAGGGTGAACTCAGCAATTTGTTCCATGCTCTACCTATGAAAGGGTCACTAATATGTGACCCAATATATGGTGACTAAGCATGTTGGTGCAAACAGAATTGTTGTTGTGCCATTTGGTTGTCAGCTTTTCGTAACCAGACTTTCTCGTGGAAGTAGTAAGCAACTGTATTCAAAGTAGGCTCTAGCAAAGCCATCACACCGCCGATGAAGGCATCGCCAGTCAACAAGTAGACAACGGTAAAGGCAACACTAAAGTGGATGCTAGCAAAGCTTGCTGTTTTTAATTTGGTCATCCACTGACGAGCTTTAAGCGCTGGAACTTGAGCCCACGCCTTTTCATGAAAATAGAAGGCAACAGTATTCACAGAGGGCTCAATCATGGCGATTAAGCTACCAATTAAGATGTCGCCTGTGAGTACATAAGCGACACTAAATGCGATAGTAAAATGTAATGCAGCAAAGGTTAGTGTCTTTTTCATGATAATTACTCGGTCGTTGTGTTGTTTCGATAGAGCTATTATTGAGAATTATTATCACTAAATCCAATGGGCAGTTAAGATTGTTTTGATAGGCAAAAGCTATCAATAAACTGGAGTGAGGCTGATTGGATTGGAACTTGGTGCATAAAAAAAGGCTGACCATGAAGGCCAACCTTTTTATCTAGAGCGAGAGGTTCGAAACCTCCTCGTTCATTCAGTTTTAAAGAGCAGCAATTGTTGCTTTTTGCTCTTCAAGCTTCACAAGAGTCTCTTGGTAGCCTTCAAGCTTTTCACGCTCTTTCGCGATAACCGCTTCTGGCGCTTTAGCAACGAAACCCTCGTTACCTAGCTTACCTTCGATACGCTTAATCTCGCCGTGAGTTTTAGCTACTTCTTTATCTAGACGAGCAAGCTCAGCATCTTTGTCGATAAGACCCGCCATTGGGATCATTAGCTCAGACTTACCAACCAGTTTAGTTGCACAAGCAGGAGTCTCTTCACCATCAGCTAGAACTTTAATGTCGTCTAGTTTAGCTAGAGAGTTAAGAACGATCTTGTTCGCTTCGATACGAGCTGCATCTTTCTCATCAGCTACTTTGATCATTACTTCTAAGCCTTGGCTCGGTGCAATGTCGTATTCCGCACGTAGGTTACGGATAGCTGTGATGAAAGTCTTAACCCATTCGATGTCTTCTACGATCTCAGCATTGAAGTTATCTTCGTTAAACTGAGGAAGCGCTTGAGTCATGATTGTCTCGCCTTCAACGCCGTCTACTAGAGGCTTAACGCTCTGCCAGATAGATTCAGTGATGTAAGGAAGAACTGGGTGAGCAAGACGCAGAGTCTTCTCTAGAACCGTGATAAGCGTGTAACGAGTCGCTTGTTGTTGAGCTTCAGTGCCTTTCCAAAGAACCGGTTTAGTTAGTTCTAAGTACCAGTCACAGAATTGGTTCCAGATGAATTCGTAAAGCGTGTTTGCTGCCATGTCTAGACGGTAGTTGTCTAGGTGAGCATTAAACTCTTTCGCTGCAACTTCAAACTGAGATTCAATCCACTTATCCGCTAGAGAGAATTCCATGTTTGCACGGTCTTCAACAGACAGTGACATGCCACAATCGTGCTCTTCTGTGTTCATCAGTACGTAACGGCTCGCGTTCCATAGCTTGTTACAGAAGTTACGGTAACCTTCAAGGCGCTTCATGTCCCAGTTGATGTCACGGCCAGTTGAAGCCATAGCAGCAAGAGTGAAACGCAGTGCGTCAGTACCGTATGGTTCGATACCGTTTTCGAAAGTTTTACGTGTTGCTTTTTCGATCTTAGCAGCCAGTTTAGGTTGCATCATGTTGCCACAACGCTTTTCTACTAGCTCTTCAAGGCCGATGCCGTCAATCATGTCGATTGGGTCAAGTACGTTACCTTTCGACTTAGACATCTTGTCGCCGTTTTCATCACGGATAAGACCTGTCATGTAAACCGTTTTGAAAGGTACTTGAGCCTTGCCATCTTCGTCTTTCACGAAGTGCATGGTCATCATGATCATACGAGCAACCCAGAAGAAGATAATATCAAAACCAGATACTAGTACTTCTGATGGGTGGAATGTTTTCATTGCTTCAGTATCTTCAGGCCAGCCTTGCGTGCCGAACGTCCAAAGTGCAGAAGAGAACCATGTATCAAGTACATCGTTGTCTTGCTTAAGAACAATCACCGGTGAAAGGTTGTTCTTTTCACGAACTTCTTCTTCAGTGCGACCTACGTAAACTTTACCATCGTTGTCGTACCATGCTGGGATACGGTGGCCCCACCACAGTTGACGAGAGATACACCAATCTTGTACGTCACGCATCCACGCGAAGTACATGTTTTCGTACTGCTTAGGTACGAATTGGATTTCGCCATCTTCAACGGCTTTGACTGCAGGTGCAGCAAGAGGTGCTGTGCGCACGTACCACTGGTCAGTCAGCATTGGTTCGATAACCACACCACCACGGTCGCCGTAAGGGACAGTTAGGTCGTGATCTTTGATCTCTTCAAGTAGACCAAGTTCATCGAATTCAGCAACGATAGCTTTACGTGCAGCAAAACGCTCCATGCCTTGGTACTTAGCAGGGATATCTGTTGAGTAAACATCGCTTTCTTCGCCGTTGGTTGTGAAGACTTCAGCAGCATCACGGATATCAGCGTTGAACGTTAGGATGTTGATCATCGGTAGGTTGTTGCGCTTACCCACTTCGTAATCGTTAAAGTCATGAGCTGGAGTGATCTTCACACAACCCGTGCCTTTTTCCATGTCTGCGTGCTCATCGCCTACGATAGGGATAAGACGGTTAACAACAGGAAGTAGGATTTCTTTGCCGATAAGATCTTTGTAACGAGGATCTTCTGGGTTAACCGCTACGCCAGTATCACCAAGCATGGTTTCTGGACGAGTAGTAGCAACAACGATGTAGTCTTTACCATCAGCCGTTTTAACACCGTTCGCTAGCGGGTAGCGGAAGTGCCACATGAAACCTTTTTTGTCTTTGTTTTCAACTTCAAGATCTGAAATTGCAGTGTGCAGTTTAGGATCCCAGTTTACTAGACGCTTACCACGGTAGATTAGGTCTTCTTCGTATAGACGAACAAACACTTCTTGAGTCGCAGCCGATAGGCCGTCATCCATAGTGAATCGCTCACGATCCCAATCTACAGATGCTCCAAGACGACGAAGCTGTTTAGTGATCGTGCCACCTGATTCGCCTTTCCATTCCCAGATCTTGTCGATGAAAGCTTCACGACCGTAGTCGTGTTTTGTTTTACCTTCTTCAGCAGCAATCTTACGCTCAACAACCATTTGAGTTGCGATACCAGCGTGGTCAGTACCCACTTGCCAAAGCGTGTTTTTGCCTTTCATACGTTGAGCACGGATAAGCGTATCCATGATCGTATCTTGGAACGCGTGACCCATGTGTAGGCTGCCAGTGACGTTCGGTGGCGGGATCATGATGCTGTAAGCTTCTTTTGATGTGTCACCGTGTGGCTTAAAGTAGCCTTTCTCTTCCCAAGTCTGATACAGAGCTTGTTCGATTGATGTTGGGTTGTATGTCTTTTCCATAGTGCTCTTAAACGGATACTGTGAATGGTTAATCGTGGTCAAACTTCATAAGTGAAGCTTCTTGAATCTAAATCCAAAGATAGCTTTAACTATGAGGTTTGACTATGGATGTTGAATCTCGATCGTCTGTAGCTGATATCCAGCCTGACGGTAAATTTTATACCTTTCTCGAGCGAGTTGCTTAGCTTTTTCTTCGCAAGGGACGAAGTCTATCACCTGAGCAAAGGCGTTCGCAAAGGTTGTATGATTATCGGCCAGATTAATTACTAGCTGACGATTCCAATTATGTTTTACGCCTTGATAGCCAATTTCGATGTTGGTTGAATACTTTGGGCCTTCGCCAACCAAGTTGTGCGCAATAAACTCACTGGGTTCGACTTGCCACA
This sequence comes from Vibrio sp. 10N.261.46.E11, assembly GCF_041472735.1. NCBI lineage: Bacteria > Pseudomonadati > Pseudomonadota > Gammaproteobacteria > Vibrionales > Vibrionaceae > Vibrio > Vibrio sp. 10N.261.46.E11. Next base: position 22,597 of record NZ_JBFRQW010000054.1, on the reverse strand, counting down.
AAACTTCAGCAATACGCTCGGCATGTTCTTTGTCATTACAGTTGAGATAAAGCTTAGCGCCTTGTTTCGCAAAGTGCTGAGCAAGAAACAGCACATAGTGAGCAAAACCATCTTCGCTGGCTTGCGGACTGTCTGAAGGCACAATGTAAAATGTAGCAGTCTGCATACTTAATACTCGAACTGAAAATCGTGGATATCAATGTTACTTGGTTAACAGGATCTAACAAATAGCGCTTATTAAAAAAGGGCCCGTAGGCCCTTTTTATTATTTTGAAGATTGCTCTTCAGTCTCTTGGCCGCTGCGGTTCAATAAGAATTGGACTAGCATTGAGACAGGACGACCTGTCGAGCCTTTCGCTGCGCCTGACTTCCAAGCTGTACCAGCACTATCGATGTGTGCCCAGTGGTACTTCTTAGTGAATTTAGACAGGAAGCAACCAGCAGTAATTGTGCCGCCAGGACGGCCGCCGATGTTCGCCATATCAGCGAACGGGCTGTTTAGCTGCTCATGGTACTCGTCTGCCATAGGTAGACGCCATGCTCGGTCACTTGCTTGCTCAGAAGCATTAACAAGTTCGTGAGAAAGCGGGTTGTGGTTCGATAGAACGCCACTGATGTGGTGACCTAGAGCGATAACACATGCGCCAGTTAGCGTAGCAACATCGACAACACAATCTGGTTCAAAACGCTCAACGTAAGTTAGAGCATCACATAGAACCAAGCGACCTTCAGCATCAGTGTTTAATACTTCAACCGTTTGGCCTGACATTGTCGTTAGGATATCACCTGGACGGTAAGCATTGCTGCCCGGCATGTTTTCACAACCAGCTAGGATACCAACTACATTAATCGGTAGGTTCAGCTTAGCCAGTGCTTTCATTGTACCGAATACAGACGCCGCACCACACATGTCGTACTTCATCTCATCCATACCTTCACCAGGCTTAAGCGAGATGCCGCCTGAATCGAAAGTCAGACCTTTACCGACTAATACAATCGGCTTCGCATCTGGATCCGGAGCGCCTTTGTATTCCATGATAGACATCATAGATTCATTTTTAGAGCCACGGCCTACAGCTAGGTATGATGTCATACCCAGTTTTTCCATCTCTTCTTCGCCAATGATCTTAGTCTTCACTGTCTCGTAATCGTCAGCTAAGCGACGAGCTTGAGAAGCAAGATAAGCAGGGTTTGCGATGTTTGGTGGCATGTTGCCTAAATCTTTAGACGCTTTTACACCTGAAGCAATAGCAAGGCCGTGAGAAATAGCTTTCTCACCCAGGCTCAATTCGCGGCGTGTTGGTACGTTGAATACCAGTTTACGTAGTGGACGACGAGTCTCTGGTTTATTACTCTTGAATTGATCAAAAGTGTAAAGGCCATCTTTAGTCGCTTCTACTGCTTGGCGAACTTTCCAGTAAGTATCACGACCTTTAACGTGCAGTTCAGTCAGGAAACATACTGCTTCCATAGAACCCGTTTCGTTTAGTGTGCTGATGGTTTTTTGGATAATTTCTTTATATTGACGCTCGCCTAGCTCACGTTCTTTACCGCAGCCTACAAGCAGAACACGTTCTGAAAGTACACCAGGTACTTGATGCAGTAGTAGCATCTGGCCAGGTTTACCCTCTAGATCACCGCGACGAAGCAGTGAACTAATATAGCCATCGCTAATCTTATCTAACTGCTCGGCTACTGGAGAAAGGCGGCGCGGTTCGAATACACCGACAACGATACATGCGCTGCGCTGTTTCTCTGGGCTGCCACTTTTTACACTGAACTCCATGCGTACTCCTACATCCTGAAGACAAATCGAACTAAATGTTGGATAATGGGTTCTTACTTGTTGGATCCTATAATGGAACTGACCTTAAAGAAGAACGTTAACACTTAGCTAAAAATTTAAAAAATAAAAGGTTCAACGGGAAATTATAGTGATTCAATCAAAAAAACAAGTTTTGTATAGGTAATTTGAGCGTGATTATTGTTAGATATTTGATCCGAGAGACAATCAAGAGCCAATTTGCGATATTTTTTGTTCTCTTTCTCGTGTTTCTCAGCCAAAAGTTCATCAGTGTTTTAGCCGACGCCTCTGATGGTGATATTCCAGCAAGCCTTGTATTATCGATCGTGGGTCTAAATATGCCAGCGATGGGGCTCTTGATGCTTCCACTTAGTATCTATATTGGCATTTTGCTGACTTTTGGCCGCCTTTATGCCGAAAGTGAGATTGTGGTGATGAATGCTACGGGTATTGGCAATAAATTCCTCATCCAATCAGCACTTTATCTGGCATTGATTACCGCAACTGTCGCTGCTTTTAACTCCTTTTGGCTGTCTCCGTGGTCACAAGATAAAGTAGAACAAATGTATGAGGAAGTGGCTGCAGAGAACAGCGTCGATTTACTACCCAAAGGCAAATTTGCAAGGACTCCCGATGGTTCTTCAGTTGTGTTTATCGAGGGTATCGATGGTAATCAATTAGACAATGTGTTCGTTTCTCAAATGCGACCTCGCGACTCAGTGCTTCCTAGTGTGATGTTCTCTAAGTCGGGAGACGTAAAAGAATTGAGCGATGGCCGCCAAGTTATTGTGATGTACGATGGTACTCGTCATGAAGGAGTGCCTTCTCGCCTTGATTATAGAGTGACGCACTTTGAAGAGTATGAAGGCTTAATTGGTCAGCGTGAAGTAGAGAAGAAAGGTCGAGAGTGGGAAGCGATTCCAACTATTGACCTTATTGGAAATCAAGATAATCGTGCCAAGGCTGAATTGCAGTGGCGCATGTCACTGGTGTTGTGTATCCCATTGTTGACTATGCTCGTTGTACCGCTGTCAGCAGTTAATCCACGACAAGGTCGTTTTGCAAAAATAGGTCCGGCAATCCTGATTTATTTGACTTACTTCTTGGCAATCAGTGCAACCAAATCTTCAATTGAAGAAGGGGACATTCCTGCTGCAATAGGCATGTGGCCAATCAATGCATTATTATTGTTTGTCGCGATTGGTGCCAACTTTATGGATAGTGTGCCTGTTAGGCGTTTGAAAGAAAAATTCAAGAATAAGAGGTTGGCTTAAGCCGTGTTTAAGATTCTCGATTTATATATAGGCAGAACCATCATCGCGACCACGTCACTGGTATTGGTGACGTTTGTCGGTCTCTCTGGAATTATCAAGTACGTTGAGCAATTGCGGAAGGTAGGTCGTGGTACATACGATCTATTACAAGCGTTGTATTTCGTTTTATTGAGTATTCCTCGTGATATCGAAATGTTCTTCCCAATGGCGGCATTGCTTGGTGCATTGATTGGGCTTGGTATGCTTGCTGCGAGTTCTGAGCTTGTGGTTATGCAAGCCGCGGGTTTCTCTAAGTTAGATATTGGTTTATCGGTACTTAAGACTGCGATTCCGTTAATGGTTATAGTGACATTGCTTGGGCAGTGGGGAGCTCCGCAAGCGCAGAAGATGGCTCGTGACTTAAGAACCATTTCGGTTGCTGGTGGTAGTATTATTTCTACTCAAAGCGGTGTTTGGGCTCGAGATGCCAACGACTTCATTTTCATTGTTAAAATAGACGATGATAAGCTCTATGGTTTGAACATGTGGCGCTATGATGAGAACAAGGCTCTGAAAACGGCCATATACTCAAAAGAAGTCGATTACGTTGGAGACAACGTTTGGACAATGCGCGATGTTGAGGTCACCTCTTTTGAGAATGAAATTCAGATCACTAAAGAGAGTTTACCGACTTTCTCTTGGGAAACCTCGTTAGCTCCAGACAAACTCGCGATAGTGACGGTGAAACCGGAAGAGCTCTCGTTAAGTGGCTTGTATGATTATGTTTCTTATCTCAAAGCATCAGAGCAAGATGCAGCACGTTATGAGCTAGCTTTGTGGAGGAAGATTACTCAACCTATTTCGATAGCTGTGATGATGTTGATGGCATTGTCGTTTATCTTTGGTCCTTTACGTAGCGTGACCATGGGAGCAAGGATTCTCTCTGGTGTGATTGCTGGCTTTACTTTCTATATATCCAGTGAGTTCTTTGGGCCAATCAGCTTGGTTTATCAAATACCACCTGCCTTTGGTGCGATAGCCCCTAGCGTGGTGTTCTTCGGAATTGCCATCATGCTCTTGAGGCGGAAACTATAAATGATAAAGGAAGGCGTTAAGCCTTCCTTTTTTGATCTTGCTTTAAGTTCGCTTAATAGCGTTATTGTGCCTTTGGCAACACAACGACTTCGGTCTTTGCCCAGATATCGTGAAAGCCACGTTTCTGAGGGTCGAATGGAACACATAAGTTTGCAAGTCCAAACCCCGATGTACCTAAACGTATTAGCGCTTGAGTTATTGTGATCGCAGAGCCATCTTTGTTTTGAACTCGTAGCTTCCAAGCTCTCATCCCTAGAGTTTGACCTGCTCTGGTCCAGAAGAAGACAAAGAAGTAAACCCAAACGACGACTAAGTAAAAAGTATACGCAGGGCTCCAAATCGGATGATTAGTCAAGAAGTCACTGACATCGGCATACCCGCTATGGTTAAAAATACCAAGAGCCATGAGTGCGTGCAGTAGAGCAACAATGATGCCGGCAGCCATCATTTCAATAGCGATTACGATAAGGGCGTCATAGAACAAGGCACCAAATCGGCGCATTACCCCAGCTGGTGGCAGAGTGTTTGTTGATGTCATGGTGTTATTACTTCTTTAAAAATTGAGGCGTCAGAATATAGTTTAAGGCTTGGCCTGAAAAGAGACATGACG
>NZ_JBFRQW010000054.1:0-17024 GCF_041472735.1 Vibrio sp. 10N.261.46.E11 | reverse complement strand
TATACACGACGGATTCAAAAATTCCTAAGTTGCTAATTTATAAAGAATTTTAATGAAAAGCCTCGATTTTTATCGAGGCTTTTCTGCTTTCAGAATATGTAAAAATACAACCTCCATCACACTTCAAAATATCCCTTCTTAATTTCTTTTATTTTTCTTCTACTGACAACTTCCTGTCCAACTTAAACATAGAACAACGAAACCAGAACCTAAGTTTTACTGGTCACTGCGGTCAAAGTAGTAAACCGAAAAGCGTTACTGTGCCTCTAATTTAAAATATCTTCAAAGCTTGATGGTTAAATGCTCAAGACAGCAAAACCGAAAAGGTACTGTCACGCTACTGTCTAGTTTTGGATTAAATAAAATCATATTTGTAATCATATATGATTCGCTCTATAGTTGTTTTAATCATAGATTGGAGGTGAGCATGCAGATAGAAATTAGCGACAGTACATACAACAGACTAGAGAAGTTAGCTGAAGGTTTTGATACTCCAGATACAGTGATATCAAGACTACTGGACTCTGTTGAAGGAACTGTAGAATCGAAACCAGAAATTGTTCTTTGCCCTAGTGATGAAGAGCACTTTAAGCGACTGCTTTTACGCGATCAATTAGCAGAAGTAGCAATCTATAAATCAGATATGTCTAGGGAAGTCTCTCAGTGGGTTGCCAAAAGGTTTACCGAATCCTCTAACCTAAAAGCAAACTTGTGGTCTGGTTATCTTCGAGACTGGAAGAAAAAAGGTATCACCAAAATTGAACTGTCGATTTACCCTAAACCAACCGTCATGGACGATGCTGTTGAGCTTGAAAGGGATAAGAAACTCGCATTAACACTTGGATTAACATTTGCCGAAATGAGAGAGCTAGATGGGGATTACGAAATAGAGACAAATGAGAGCAATGATGGGCTAGTTTACGAATATATTGTGCGCTTTCATGATGGTTGTGACTCCAGAATTTTGGATAAGATTGATGGGCTTGAGAATAATTGGGTAGCTGTCCCAAGCCATACATTCGAGTAAATATTGCACAATCAAACATATATAAATACCTCGGTTAACCACTGAGGTATTCACATGAGTAAACTATTCAAATTTACCCCAACCAAACTTAACAACATTCCACCCCACGATAGACACTCTAAATCCACCAACAATGAAGTCTCTGATACCGAAGTACAGGGCTTGAAATTACTTATCGGAAAATCTGGTAAGAAGCGCTTCCTACTAAGGTTTATATCGCCAATTTCAAAAAATAAATCCAGTATTGCACTCGGTCAGTGGCCAGATATCGACTTACCCACCGTTCGCAACAAAGCTCGCAAGTTAAAGGTACAAATCGCTGACGGTATCGACCCTAAACTTGAAAGGGATAAGCAAGTCGAAACTCAAGTACCGACCTTGTACGACTTCTTTCACGATACCTTTATTGTTTCTAAGAAAAGCAAAGGTAAGAAAACGTGGCGTGATGATATCGCTAGGTTTGAGCACTGGAAGCACCTACATACTAAACCTATCGATAAGGTAACTGGCGTTCATCTTCACCAAGTTCAAGCAAAGCTATTAGCAACAGAGTATCGCCCCGGTAAGAAGTACGCAGCAGCCACGGTCGATCGTACTATTGCCTTGATGAAAACGATCCTAAAGGAAGCATACCGCCTTTTAGACATCCCCTACATTGGCGATAAGGTGTCGCTTATCAATCCAGATAATATGAGAACTCGCTACTTAACCATGGAAGAAACAGCAGCAGTGATACGTGCATCACGAGATTACTATTGCCGCGTGACTGGAAATTTCATTTCTCTGCTTTTCCTTACGGGATGTCGAGATTCTGAATTACGTACGATTAAGTGGCGAAATATTAGCCTGATTGATAAGGCGATGTTCGTGGCCGATACCAAGAACGGATCTAGTATGACAGTGCCACTGACGCCATTTATGGTCGAACTGTTCCGGGAGCTATTAAACATGAGACAGAAAGGCAATCCATACGTGTTCTTTGGGCGTAAGGAGAGAAGTCATATCTCACAACCTAGAAATGCCTTTGCTCGAATTAAGGAGCGCGCAGGCATCAAGAACCCTCACGAAGTTTGCTTTCATGTGGCCCGTCATAGCTTCGCGACAAATTTAATAGAGAACGGTGTTGATGTTTTAACAGTGCAGCGTCTAATGAACCATAAAGACCTGAGTAGCACCCAAAGGTATGTAAAACACTCCAAACAAAAGCTGCTCAATAGTTCGGATACATTGTCCTCGGTACTGAAAGAACAAGCACCAAGACTGGCACACCGCATCAGTTAGATAGTTTTAACTTTAAAATCAAACATATATAAAAATTACACATACGCCCCTACTGGCTCTCGCTAGTAGGGGCTTTTTCGTATCTGGAACAAGGAAAAACACATGCAAGTAATAAAAACTTTTACGGAATTGATGGGCTTGAATTTGCCTAGCTCTGATAAGGCTAATCTCATGACACATTTAACTGAAGTAACGGATGGCGATTTGAATGAGTTGGAGAAAAGTTGGGACGAAATAGGCATCACCCTGGTTTTGTTCGATGAGAGCGATACCAATCAAGACCTCGATGATATGGATGAACAGACCAAGTACCTGATTGATTTCGTCACTAATCACCCAGAGTACGTGCTGCTTATCGGCTCTATGGTCATAGCGTTAGGTGTACTTAACGACTATGGCTCGGGTTGTTACCTAGCCGGATATGCCAGCACTCAACTTCATCCAATTCAGACGCTATTGACTCAGGTTGATGGCGAGTAGCCACACACGCAGCAATATTTCACATTATCACCGACAGGAGAATATCTATGAACCAACGCAAAGTCGACCCAGACTTTCCTAATGCTGAAACTCAAGATGATCAACACCAAGAGATTAATCATTTCGAACAAATCGTATTAACAGGTGCAGCATCGAAACTAGCAGGGACTGGCAAGGTTTTGTACGAAGTGGCGTTGCATAATGAAGAAAAGCAACTCTACTTCAGGATTGTAGGGCAGCAAGGAGGCTCAGGACTTCATTCAAAAGAGTGGCTATCCGTAAATACCATGCTTGAAATTATAGAAGCTCAGAAAGATAAACCATGGAAAAGTCAGCTGTACAAGCAGTTGTTTAATGGAGGTTCAGCAAACAACCACTCGTTCTGTTCTGTAATAATTCGGGACTTAGGTTTAGCATCAAAGACTGATTCATCACGCTACTTACATGTACTTTCAACAGACTTCGAAGATAAGAAAAGTGCATTACTGGCACTCGCCAAATCTCAAACCACATCTAAGAAAAAATAACCCTACCAGACAGTAAGACGACAGAAGAAATTTGCTAGGTCGATGAGTTGTAACCTGTTTACTTCATCAGGTGATTACCTCCAACGAACGATGAGTAATACGATCACCACTGATATCACTACTCGACGGATTTCAAATTTCTTGAGTTATCAGTAGAAGAGTTAATGACGGGATCAGAATACTCACTTCGAACCAAGCCACTTCCCAATTTTCATACCGCGCACTACACAAGAGTGCATCCCTAACAAACTAAAAGAGAATTTATTATGAAACTATGCTTTTCAAAGAATAAGCTGACTTTACCAGTCAGTGTCGATCTTCAAGATACTTTAAACCGAGTGATCAGCGAATCAGGCAAATGGACACCTATGATCCAATCGGTCGTGATTAACTTTCGAGAAAAATCATACTGTCCTGAGAGTGGTGGCTACCATCCTGTGGAAATCCGTATCACTAGGCTTAATGACCAATGGGTTTTCGATTACATCACTGATTTTAGCTACTGTGGATTGATGCCAGAGCTTGAGAAAGAAATCGACTTTGATTTTGGTCATGGAGTAGTTTACATCCGATACATGGGTGAAGTTCCCATTACTGATCCCAGTGTCGCTGAGTTCTATTCGATGTGGGAAACCAACTTTCTAAGCTACATCGGAATGGACTGCTTTGATGAGATAAAAGTCACGGTGGATTAGTCCATCACTAACGAATCAAGTTGAAAGCACCATGTATGCACCATAAAATCCGCCTCTCACTTCCTAGTGAAACCAAGGCTTCCTATTGCTCCATGTAACTCATGGTGTGATGGGAAGCCTTTTTCATTGGGGTAGCAGGTGTTTTGTTATTAAAGACTCCCATTGCTATCTGAAAGCAATGGGAGTGAGTGTTTAGGTGTAGCTATGGCGCGTAATGTATAGAGGTATTGAGAACGACTTCCTCGGAGATTTTCCATAGCCATCTGTTCTAATTACAGCGCCAAGAGCGCACCTTAATTCGATGTTTACAGCTTGGAGTGAAAACTTGGATACTTTCACTTTTGGCATTAGAAACAAGGTCAAAATGGGTATTTCGCTAAATGACAGAGATAAGCATTGATTGGAATAGGAACTTGTCATTTATAAGCTCAATGACAAGTCCAATCGATTAAAGCATTCTCACTAAAATAACCAAGTAATCTGACTCAAGATAACCACCACAGCGACATTGGTGATATCGACGATAAACAGATATGGACTGGATTCAGTGGTTTTAAGCAGAGTTCTAGCATCAGTTCTCATAGTAATACCCCTATATATTCAACCTGCTCAAAGCGCAGTTATTTATTAGTTAGTCACCGTTCACCGAAAAACAGCATCGTTTTGAGTCTTTCCTTAGCTAGTATCGGTTCGAAGTTTGGTAAAACACTCTAGTTCCCATATCTAACATAGAAAGCTTAAAAAGCGCTGCATAGTGGTTTCTTTATGACATGGAGCGACTACAACAGAGAGCAGAAACAACATTATGCATTGGTGATTGCATTTCATCTCAACAAAGCATCAACAAGCCAACCAACGTACTTCAATTAGCTCAGTGCCTTCTACTGGGTTGAATCCAGATACGCTTGGAGCTCTTGCTTCAACAAGTAACGTATCCAGTCAGGTGAGAGCACTTCTGCATGAGGTAGCCACGTTTTAAGTTTACGTAGTAATTCTGGAATGTTCTTGGTCTGGTGACTAACAAGCACTTGCCCTGAATCCAGCTCTTTCAATACTTGGAAGTCATCAGAGTTACCTTCATTTAAGAAAGCTCCCACGACTTTAGTGCTCATCTGTATAAGAACTTCAACGGGATTGAGTCGTTCATCTTCATACCCACAACCAGTTAGCTTCTGCTCAACGCTAGAATCAGGAGAGTATTTATCCTCGTAACGCACTAACTCACGAATCTTGGCCACTCTGAGTGACTCTAGGCGGTTTCTGTACGTCCCGACAATGAACCACAATCCGCGTTCATTCAACAGTTTGTAGCTGTGGAACTCATCATAGGTTTTTCCTTCATGGCTAAAGCTAATCACGTTTCGTCGCTGTATCGATTCGATAAGTTTCTCGAACACCGGAGCACATTCACTGATGTCCTCGACTTGTGGGTTCTTGAAGAGAAAGGGCGGTGTGGTTTTGTTGTTCAATACGCCATTGCTTAGATAGTGCTTACCTGAAAACAAAGTATCGAATCCCATGTTTAACAGCAGGAGAGATAGTTCATTATTGGTCTGTCTGCCTAAGAACTTAGGGTCTAACGAGTAACAAGCTCCGTCACGTTGTATAGGTAGGTAATTTAACCGTTCATTGAAGTCCCGATTTAACGTCCTTCTCGCTACCCCAAATTCACGACTTAAATCGTCCAGATGCAACTTCTCACCTGTATTTAAACGGGTCAGGATGATGCCAAGTCGTTTCGCTAGTTTGTCATGCTCTTTCATTCTACGCATTGTAGATAGGTCACTCGTCAGGTGGTGTCGTGATCGGAAAGAACCTGATTATTTCTAGCGAATTTTCATAAGGTTACTGATATTGCTATAGCTTTCATTAGCTACCTCTAGGTATGCCTTACAAGGCATTCATCAATCATTTCAATATTTCTACATCTGAGCGACACACCCTGTCGTTCACCCTCTTTAAACTGATCATCAATCACGTTAACGCCGTCTCTTATAAGCGGCGTCACTACGTATTTAAGGAAAACAAAAAATGAAAACATCAATCATCCTGCTAGGTATAACTTCACTATTCGCATCTTCAGTATTTGCAGGTGGCACGTTCGGCGGTAATCCGGGCGATATCTCGAAAATGAAAGAGATGCTAGAGCCTCAATGGAATGGCAAGGCAGGTATTCAGAATACAGCGTCTTACGGTGTCATCGTGCAATGGAAAGCGGATGTCTGTGGAACCATGAATGGTCATGTCACTGATACGGCGAAATGCGGCCCAGATACCCAGAAAGGTAAAGCACAATAAATTTTGTTGCGGAGCTTGGCTCACGATGCCTCAGTTTCGAAATTGGAACTCTCTAGGCTGAGACATCAATGAGCTCCGCAACACCTAATAAACCAACAAGAAGGAGCCTTTACATGGCGATTAAATCCATAACAACACTCGTTACAACCTGTCCTGCATGTGGTGAGCGTGCTTATGATGATGGTAGCTGTCAGGTGTGCGGTCACTCTCACTAAAGCTGTATTAGTAAAATCTAAGGGCGATATCGGAAGGTATCGCCTTTTTTCATATCTATAGGAAAGGAGAATCGTGATGAAAGCATATGATCGAGTCATGCCTCAACAAAGATGGTTTAAGCCAAGCGTTTCAACTGGATTGAAAGGCGCACATTACGGGACTGCTCTAGGTGCTAGGTTTGGTCCTCAAGGCGTTGTCCTCGGTGGTGCAATCGGATTTGTCAGTGGAGCCTTAATCGGTGGTGTTCTGGATGAGCTAGACGTTCTTTAATGATTGAAGGAGTGGAGACAACTCTGCTTCTTCTCTTTTTTCGACACACACTGTTACTTTAGATGCGATTTTTTAACTCGTGGTCGCAATTTGATTTTGACTAAGTGTTTGAATTTTAATGTGTATACTGGTGGTCCTAAATGATGCGTATGGGTAAGAGATTAGGAGCGTGATATCCCTGTGCAATCATCGAGGGGGGATTTTTCTTGATACCGATGTCTTGGCATCAAGATTCCTTGTTCCTATATCACAGGTTAATTTCTGCTTGTTGATTCTACCCTCTAATACATTGGGAACGGTTGTGGTAAGTGAATATTGATGCCCTATCACAGCAAAAAATTCAGGAGGGTAAATACGAACACAAATATGTAACCTAAATCTCCTTACCCATATATAACTTCTAGGGTTTCTCTCTAGCCACTGGTACATAAGGCATGAGGTGGTTTTGAATTGCGGTAATAGATATAAAATGTCGCAAGTTGATGACTTTATTCTCGAATGTCACTCTGGTGGGCTTCTTTTAAAGTAGTAAGATGCTTTTCTCTCTAAATAAGGACTATAAGAAAAAATGGCAACGAAGGTAAAGAAAGGTTTTATTACAACTCCAAGTGGTGATGAGCGATCTATTCAAACGATACATGGTGCTTTGCTGTGTGAGGAAACGATTGTACTGACCGGTAGTGATTCTCAGAATATCGATTTTCAACAGTATGAATCTATTGAGGAAGCTGGTGATGTCTTTAGAAAGTTAGCTAATGCATTAAGTCAAGGTGAGGTTGTCAAAGGTAACCGCTTTATCGAGCTTCCAAATGGAAATCTCCTTCGAAAAGAGCAAATTATGGCGATAGAGCTGATTACCAATGCATATGAAGGTTTCATCTTAAGGAATAGGAAAGACCAGATTGTTGATTTTGTGGCGGAAAGTGACGTGGGTAAACGTGAGATCATTAAAGCTGAGTTATTGAAGTCATTAGAGGAGAAGACCGGAAGGGCGAAAGGTTATCAACCTGAATGGAAGAAGTTATTGGGGTAATCCACTTGGTATTGGGCGGGTCTCCTTTTTAATTTATGGATAACAAAAAAACCTATGACTACGAATTTAGATATCACAGACACAACCTCCTTTTCCCCTATTTTAGGTGTTCAGGCGACTAAAAGAGCGACTGAAACCGCACAACTGAATAACTTGATTGAGACATGGAATAACCGTTTTGAACCTGAGAATCAGAAAAACAGTGCTGATGAACTCAAAGCATATTTAGAGAAACGGAAACGATCTGATTCTGTTCGCTCTGGTGGTGAAGTGTCGCGAGAACTAGATCAATATCTAACTGATCGAAAGAGTCGATTTAAGTTTCTTAAGGCGAAGGGTGGCAATGTTCACATCGGAATCGATTCTGAATGGGAGTACGATGAGGAAAATGAGTGCAACAAGATTCTTTCTTATCAGTACTGCTTACTGACCCCTGATGGTAATGAGTATAAAGGCGTTGATTACCCCAAGAGCACCGCCAAGGAAGACCGATTCGAGTTTAATAACTACCTCTTCCAGATCCTTAATAGAGCCAAACGGCATGGATGGATAGATGAGTACCCCGCTAACACCTTTGTGTATTGCCACTTTATGCGAGCTGATCTAGCGTCATTTGCTGCTTACTGGAATATAAAAGGCAGCAAAAAACACGATGCTGCTATGGCTACGGTGAGTAATGCTAGAGGGGACTACGGACTGGATTTGAGGTCAATTGGCGCATCTCAATATAAACCGAAAGAAGTAACGTTTACCGGAAATAATAAGAGGCCAGAAAAGACCTCTATTCACCTGAAAGATACATTGTTTTTGTCTCCTGGGAGGACATCACTTGATGTTATCGGTGAGGCTATTGGTATTCCTAAAGTGGAAATACCAAAAGGTTACTCCATTGAGCGAATGAGTGAGTTGCTTCGGGACGACCAAGGAACCTATGAGCTTTACGCCATAACCGATGCAGAAATTGCCGTGAAATATGGTCGTTTCGCAGAAGAGTTTGCATTAAATGAGTTAAATGAGGTCATTGCACCTGAGTCTAATATTAATGGGAAGAGAAAAGCGCGTAATAGATTGAAGTATCTACCGAATACGCTAGGAAACTTATCCGTTGCGCTGTTTAAGAATGTTTATGCTGACCTGTACGAAAAGAGGGAAAAAGCCGAGATAAAGCCAAATCTAGCGCTGAATAAAGTATTTGGTATGGAAGAGGTCACCACATACAAATGGGATGACAAGTCAAAACGTTCTGTTCCTAAATCTCTATTAGTACTGTCTGGAGAACGAGACCGAAATGAAGCGACTGCTCGACGTTGTTTTTTTGGTGGTCGTAATGAAGATTACGTTTTTGGTCCATCTCCCAAAGGCGTGATAAGTGACTGGGATTTAGTTGGAGCGTATACCACGGGGTTAGTTGACATATTACCTGTTGATTATCGTAGGGCGTTTTCATCAACCAATATTAAAGATTACCTTGGTCATGTGATGGGATTTGCTTACGTACGTTTCAGATTTAAAGAGGGAACGAGGTTTCCATCACTTCCGGTGAGAACCGAGACTTATGGTTTGTATTACCCGATGGAAGGTGAGACATACTGTACTGCGCCTGAAATTGCGGTCGCTTTTAATATGGGATGTGAGATTGAAATTCTGTATGGTGATATTATTCCTTGGGTAGAAGGCGCTGAACCTATCTTTGAGCCGTTTACCAAGGTTATCCGTAAGCTTCGGAAAGCGCACAAAGGTACCTTTAAGGAGGCTATCAGTAAGGACGTTGGAAACACATTATATGGAAAAATTGGCCAGCAGGTTGGATTTCAACGGAACAAATTTGATACCAAAACAGGGTTGAGCAGACCGTCTACCAGCTCACCTGTGACTAACTCTTATTTTGCTTCGCATGTGACTGGCTTTATAAGAGGCGTTTTGTCTGAGCTATTGGCTAACGTAGGTGATGCGACTGTATACAGTGCTACTACAGATGGAATGCTTACTGATTTAGAAGATGGAAGCCGGATGATTATTAATGAATACCATCTGGGTGGAGAAACCTATCCTTCTGTCACCTCACGCTTTCGGGATTTATGTCGTAAGTTTGGTGATGAGGACATGCTGGCTTTGAAGCATCAGGTTAAGCAGGTCATTGCTATGAAGACGAGAGGACAGTTAACCGCCGAAATGCTTCCTAGTGATGGTAGTAGGCCTGATTTAGTAGAACTTCGTAAAAAACCTGTTACTGCTAAAGCTGGAGTTAAACCACCGAGGGATTGCAAGGATGAAAATCAATGGATGGTGGACCTGTTCCTTAATCGTGAACCTTCTCAGCGCATATCTAACAATTCCTTAGTATCTGAGCGAGACATGTATCTGCATGAGTTGGATATGGTGGAAATTACGAGGGACAAGTTCCTGAATCTAGAGTTCGATTTTAAGCGCAAACCAGTGAACCCACGAATGATGGAAGTGCTAAACCAGAAAGATGGCGAAGTAATGGAACATCTTGCTTTCGATACTGTTCCTTGGCTTAACAGTGATGAAGGTCAGCTTGCTCGCTCTACGTTTGATGCATGGCGAAAAGGAAAAACGCCTAAGAAACCGAAAGATGAGACTGGTGAAGCTGAGCAAGCTAAGCCGAAAGAGTATAAGCGGATTGATGCTCGTTGCCTTAAAACAATGGACGACTGGCATGATTGGACTGACTTTTACAAGATTAAAGCCGTTATGACGGTTAAAGGCCAGAATTACGAGAACAATAGTTCTGAGGGTATCTTTAAGCGTCATTTCCTGACTGCTTTAACTAATGATGCTTGGGGGTTGAGTCGTATTGGTTCTGATGGAAAGAGAATCACTTATGCTGCTATTGCTGAGGTGTTCACTGATGCTGGTTATCCAATTACGAAGAAAGATGTCGAGAACTCTAAAGGTCGGAAATTGTATGAAAATATGTTGCCTGCTGCACCTAAGCTTGTTCCTATGTTGATGTGGGTAAAAGATCAGTTCCCAGAGATGCAAGTTGAGAAGTTCTTTATGGAAGATGAATACGCAAAAGTGTTGAAGTTGATGGAAGCTGAACGTAGTAAACTGGCTTTATAAATAGGTTCGTAGGGTAAATAAATTGGAAGTATTCACCTTACGTGTCTTTCTAGCCGCTTCTCTGTGGTGATTGGTGCTGTACTCTTAGGCTCGGTGTCTGGTGAATGTATAGTCTGCTTTAACCATGTATTTATGTGGGATAAGTATTAAATCTTGGTCAGTGTCGTGTTGCTTCTTGATTGGTGGCGATATGTATGGAAATGAGAAGAAAGTAACAGGATTGAACGTTTCTACTTAGTTGGTCACCATGGCAACTTGATTGCTGGGTGTGTTTGTAAGCGAATGTTCCACCTTCTGTAATGCTTGGTCCCGTGTGATACTGATTTCCTTGTGCCTACAATGCTATGGTGGAAAATTTCCAGTAAGCATGGTTTCTTGAAGCTTTGCTGTAATAGTGCGTTGGTGGTCTTGGGAGTTGATTGTCTAGTCTGGTGATTTTAATGCTGACCATTTGGTGTAAGAGAAATTTCAATTTCACCGAAACCAAGGACCCTTATCCCGCATCAGAACTCTCAAAACGGTGCTGTTTTTCATCGAGTGTACCTAAACATATAAATAACTCCGCTAGGAGGTCCGATTTAAATATGATTTACCCTAGTAGTTAGTGGTGAACGATTTGGTCTGACTGTATTTGCGACTAGAGTGTTATTAGACTTCGCCTGTTGACTTGTTCTTGTTTTGGTGACATGTGGGTTTGGTGGTGATTTATGATCAAGGTGTTGACAAAATCACTAAAAAGCATATTATTATATGTAATTTCACCGTTACATATATTTATTAGGAACCTTAAATATGCAAGACCCTTGGGATATTGTTCCAGAGTTGACGCCTGAACGTATTAAACAAGTCGCTTCTCTAATTCGTTCTGTCCGTGATGACGTTATTGATTTACATAATGAAGAGCTTGGTGACACAGCCCGATCTACGGGATTGAGAGCTTATGAATGTTGTCGTCAGCAGATCATTTGGGCTACGTTAGATACTGAAAATTGGCCGTGGCTTGGTATGTTAAAAGATGATGGTCGCTTCACTTTTTCTATCGGAGGCGTTCCTGTTCGTATGTATCGAGGTTCTCCAAGAGCTCCTGGGAAACGGCGTCAAATTGCATGCGTTGAAGCACATCGCCAAATGACATTTTTGTTTGAAGATATCGGTGAATCATCATATATTCGCTGGCTTTTTGCGGTTGAAGTTGATTCTGATCGATATGTTGAGCGTATCACCTTTACGGGATATCTCAATGAAGAGCAAGTGTCTGCATATGAAGTGCCGCTAGAACAACCTGTTCCTGTCTTAAGTAAGGTCACTGAAGTATTACCAGAACCAGCTAAGCTTAACAAAGCTAAGGTATCAGTTAAGAAAAAGCCAAACGAAGACAGCGATGTACAAAATGGTAATCGTTAATGTGTGAATTTTTTGTTGGTGAGAGATTACGTCTCGCACGAACGCTAAAAGGGTATACTTTACAAGATGTAGGAGATGCCGTATCTGTTAGTCGTCAGAGTATTCATCAATATGAAGGAGAAGCAAGAACTCCTCCGGATGATGTTGTTGGTGCTTTAGCTGAATTTCTTGGAGTCTCTGTAGATTTCTTTTATATGCCCTTGTCAGGGGACGTAAAAGCCGAGCAATGTCACTTTAGAAAGCGAAAGACGACTCCTGCAGTAGTTGCTAATAGAGTTCTTTCGTACAGCACTGTTTTAGAGCAGTTAGTCGGTATACTTCACCAAAATTTAGATTTGCCTGAGAATCACTTCAACTTGATTGATGCAGATAAAATTCCAGAACTATCAGCCCCGATTGTTGAAAAAATTGCTGAAGGTGCTCGCAAGTTTTGGGGGCTTCCTCTTGATGCGCCTATAGACGACATGATTGATGTGGCTGAGAATGCTGGGGCGATAGTTACCTGTTTCGATGGTGTATCAGAAAAAGTGGATGCACTTTCGGTCAATCGCAAATACCCTATTATTATTCGCAACAATGCAAAAAGCAGTGTATGTCGTTTACGTTTTGATATCGCTCATGAGTGTGGCCATTTGATTATGCACAATGGTGTTGAAACTGGTTGTAAGCAAACAGAGAAGGAAGCTGATATGTTCGCGAGTGCTTTTCTCTTTCCTAGGGAAGCATTTGCGGTTGAGTTTCCAAGTTGTTTGACTCAACGAGGGATTAGTTGGAATCGCTTGTATGATTTGAAGCAGCGTTGGAAAATGAGTGCTAGGGCAATTATATATAGAGCGCATTTTCTAGGTTTTATTACAGCTCAACAATATCGTTCTGCTAATGTTTGGTTTAGTAAGACTGGTCAAACAAAGGGTGAGCGTCGAGATGAGTTAATCCCAATTGAATCTCCTCATGTTATGAATCAGGCTATAGAAGTATTAGAGTCTGACTTAGGGATAACATTTGATATGTTGGCTCGAAAGTTAGGGGTTACAATTGAAACGTTATCTGAAATCACAGGTATAGAATACTCGCCGCAGGTAGTATCTCCATTTGATGATGTTGTGGTACCGTTTAATTTCTGATTTTATAAGGGTAAGTACTTCATAGTGCTTACCCTTAATTATTCCTAACTGTCGTTCTGTTTCTGAAATGTGTTAGCTCGCCACGCATGTCGTGGCTTTTTTGGGAAGTGAATCATAGATACTCAACCAGTTTTCTATTTATCATGAAGTCTCTTTATTCTTAATTAGGTAACTTAAAAATGACGGTTTACTGCGTTAGTTATGATTTGAATTCTCCGGGGCAGAAATACGAAAAAGTACATGAAGTTTTGAAGAACTTTTCTAAGTGGTATCACTTCATGGACTCTACATGGCTCATTTCTACTCACTATAATGCAACACAGATTCGCGACATGATTTCGCCTTACCTAGATGAGAGTGACAAAATGTTCGTTTCACGTGTTAATGAGTATTCTGGTTGGTTGACCGCTGACGAGTGGGCATGGTTATCTGAAAATGTTTAACTTTGATGTTATTTGGATTTGAACCGCCACGCCCGAAGGCAACGTGATTTTGAAGAGGTAGTGTGTTGAAGTGGTAGAGGTGTTGTTTGCTGTCTATATATGGTTCATCGATTTCGTCGCCAGCTCTGCGGTAGCATTTCCATCATTTCAATAGCGATTACGATCAGAGCGTCATAGAACAAGGCACCAAATCGGCGCATGACTCCTGCTGGTGGCAGAGTGTTTGTTGATGTCATGTGTTATTACTTCTTTAAAAATTGAGGCGTCAGAATATAGTTTAAGGCTTAGCCTGAAAAGAGACATGACGCACAGCTTATGACTTAGTGGCGAAATTATCGGCAAACACACATGAATTCAAGTTTTTATACTTGCCACATCAGTTCGCATACGTATAATGCCAAACATCGACAGGGTAATGCCCCAAGATAATGCCGGTATGGTGAAATTGGTATACACGACGGATTCAAAATCCGTTGCCTTCGGGCGTGGCGGTTCAAGTCCGCCTACCGGTACCATATTTAAATAACAAAGCCTCGACTCAAGTCGGGGCTTTGTTGTATCTGGAGAACAGAAAGCATTGCCTTCGTTTTAGCGGCAGGAATGCCTGTCCAATCAGTCAGATCTTGTTGTGCCATTCCAAAATATCGCAGTTTTCCTTCGCAATTCGATTCCTTAGTAAATTGATTATCTTAAATCAGAATGTTATCTGTCATTCTCACGTCTATTGTCTATGTTTAAAGGACTAACAGAGGAGAAACATATGCTGACAGTAACCCCTTACTTGTTTTTTGATGGCCGTTGTAGTGAAGCGTTAGATTTTTATCATAAATGCTTCGGTGGTGTTGTTTTATCGAAGCAACTCTTTAGTGATGCTCCTCAGGTAATAGAGGGCGCAAAGCCTAATTGGGTTATGCACGCTGAGTTCGAAGCATTTGGTATGAAGCTCATGATGTCTGATGGCGTTAAAGCTAAAGAACTTGAAGGGAACAATCTGGCACTTTCCTTGGTTACAGAGGATACCGCGACTCAAGAGAAAATTTTTGAGAAGCTCAAACAAGGGGGGCGAATAATGACGCCACTCGCTGATACGTTTTGGGGTGCTAGATTTGGTAAAGTGGAAGATAAGTTCGGTATTCGTTGGATGGTGCATTGTGATTCTTTAAGTTGAACCTGTGAAATTGGATAGTGAAATTCCTGCGTGGTTTTATTAGAATTGTAAATATAGATTATTAATCAATATTATATAAATATGGGCAGCATAAAGATTACTGTAGATCGCATCCAGCCCGGCCTACATATACGACTTCCCCTAAAATGGAATGAACACCCATTTTTATTCAACAGCTTCAAAATAAAAGATGACGTTCAAGTGAACATAATTCGGCATCTTGGGATTAAGCATGTCTATATAAATCTAAGTCAAAGCGATACTGCACCTTTACCCTCTAATCACGAGATAGAGAAAGGTGCCGATTCAGATCTACAGATAAGCCTTGAAACTGAAAGGATGTGGAAAGATAAGCATGAACGTATCGAAACCCTAAGCTCTTACCGTCGTAGAGTCAGTCATTGTGAGAAAGAGTTCGAGCGCTCGCTTGCTCGAATGCGTTCAGTCATGACAAAAATTCGTAACCGACCTATAGATGCGGTAGGAGAGGTTAAGAGCCTAGTTGATGATATTGTTGAAATACTGGCAAGTGACGATAGCGTTACCTTACATCTTATGAATGCTAAAGGTGATTTTGAAGACATTTACTTTCATACATTAAATGTCTCTGTCGTTGCGTTAATGATAGGTAAAGCTAAAGGCTACAATACTCAACAATTGAAAGCGCTTTCTTTTGCTGCGTTGTTCCATGATGTAGGAAAAATTAAAATACCAGCTGCAATACTTAGAAAGCAGAGCACGCTGACGACACCGGAAGAGAATTACCTAAAACTTCATACCAAGTATGGTGCTGATATTGTCGCTGGAATTGATGACTTTCCTGAAAGTGCCAAAAAAGTAATCGTTCAACATCATGAAATGAATGATGGCTCTGGTTATCCCGAAGGCTTAAAAGAAGAAGAAATAGATGAGCTGACCAAGATTGTATCAGTGGCTAATGCATTTGATAACCTTTGTCACGGTAAAACGCAATCTCAACAAATGATCCCATACTTGGCATTGTCCCACCTATATAAGAACTGCAAACATCTATACAGTCAGGATAATTTGAGCCTATTGGTTAAGTTCATGGGAGTCTATCCGCCGGGTACTGTCGTGCAGCTTTCCAATGAATCAATTGGAATCGTGATTTCGGTTAATGCCAAACATATGCTTTATCCGAACGTACTGATCTATGATCCTAGCGTTCCAAGAACCCAAGCCCCGATCATTGACCTATTTACTAAAGAGATAAAAATTGTCAATGCAGTTCATCCAAGCAAGTTACCGGAGCAAGTTAGAGAATATCTAAACCCTAGGGCTCGTTTATCTTACTTTTTTGATAATGGTGAGTAGTTATCCACAGGTTCTTGTGGGTAGTTTGTTCGAAACTTGGGTTGAAAGTTGTATAAATAAGCCCTTGGTTGAAATGTCTTCACTTAACCTCTTTTTTTAATAAAAAATGCATTTAATGCTTGCCAATAAAAGCTGCGTCTCTATAATGCCGCCTCACTGACACGGTAGACGCCATAAGGCTTCAGCGCAGAATGTTAGTAAGGCAACTAGCTTTAAGCGATAATTCGCTTCTACTTTTAGAAAGTAGAAATTAATTCTCAATGAGTGTTTGACACTGAGAATTAAAACGCTAGAATGGCCGCCTCTTCCGAAGTGATGTAAGTCACAACGAAGAGAAGCTCTTTAACAATTTAAACCTATCAATCTGTGTGGGCACTCGTTGATGAATATCAAAACGTTTTATTTTCCTTTTTATTAAGAGAAGTAAAACAGATTCTTCGGAATCAAAATTGATTTCAATGAACTGAGTGACCAATACGAATAACTACTTTCTCTTGTAGAAAGAAGGTATTTGGCACAGTCAATTCATTATCTTTCTGTTGGAAAGATAATAGCTTTAGAATTACTTTTTACTTTCGAGTGAGAATGGATTTTGAAGTCAGTATTCGTTGAGCCGACAAAATCTTAAATTGAAGA
>NZ_JBFRQW010000053.1:0-41275 GCF_041472735.1 Vibrio sp. 10N.261.46.E11 | reverse complement strand
CTTAAATGATAGGTGTTGGCTCATCTGGCCGCTTTTTTGTCTCTATCGTTTGGCTACTCACTAGAAAAAATGAGTTAGCTTCTTGCCGAACTCGGTGCTTTCATCGCATCGATAAAGCCAATAATGACACCAGCGGCTAGGCCAGCTAAATGCGCTGTATTGGCGATCGCCATAAATGGCTGCATGTACCCAAGCACTAACCACACCAACATAAAGCCGACAATCTGTCTTGGGATACCTAAACCAAGTTGTGGCGCCTTCGCACCGACAACCCATAAGTAACCAACCAAAGCATACACAACACCAGACAAACCACCGAAGTTCGCCCCTTCAACCCAATACTGACCAGCACCTGAAAGCGCAGAAGAGACAGCAAAGATCTGAAGTAGCTTGAGGCTGCCTAGTTTCTTCTCAATATCCCCACCCAGTTGCCACCACCACAAGATGTTGAATGCGATGTGCATAACCGAGAAATGCAAAACGGCATGGCTCAACCAACGCCACAGCTGCCATTGCTGTCCATCAACCGCTGGGAAATGCAGGGCATTAAAAATAGCTTGGCCAAAACCAATCTGTTGCAGCGCAAAAATCACCACACACACCAACATTAGGCTCAGTGTCATAGGACCTGCTTTTGCTTTAATCATGCCCAAAAAGCTTGGCGTGTGGTAATGGAAATGACTCTTTCTAGTCTCAGCCATATCCCAAGACGCCGCTTGATAGCGTTTATGATTGGGTTCAGCAAGAAAACGATTCAGCTCAGCTTCGGTTTCAACCTGAAATTGACCATCAAGAAGCCACAAAGCAAAACGCCCTTCTCCCTCTGGAGACATCTGAATAGGGATCTGACGAGAGGCCATATAATCAATAAATGCTTGAGCAAGACGTGGGTTGTCTAACACCATCAATCTAATCATTGTTACTTCCTATTCATACTATGGAGATGCTTGAAGCGTTTAAGTGATAAAGCTATTAACCCGCAATCACCGGAAGTTCAGCACGATGCCAAGCTTCGAAACCGCCATCAACACTATATACCTCTTCAAAGCCTTGGTTCACTAAATATTGTGCCGCGCCTTGGCTACTAATACCGTGGTAACACATCACTAAGATAGGCTGTTCGAACTCAACCTCATCCATAAACGACACCATGGTATCGTTAGTCAGGTGGTAGGCGGTTTCTGAATGGGCTACCGCAAAAGATTGCGGATCTCGTATATCGACAAGTCGAGCTTCACTTTGTTCAATAAGGGCTTGAGCACCTTTAACGTCGATATGTTTAAACTGGTCCATGACTTTCTCTTTTTATACTGATTTACTTTGCTGCCATTGTAACCTATCCCAAGGCTAACAATCACACCCACTTAATAAGGTTATCCACCAGCGATCACTTTTACACCATTTGTGGATAAATCTGTGAATTGCGTGAATAAAGTGCCTTTTAAAAAATAGATCCACAACATGTAGTAACGATCCTGATCTAACTGTGGGTTAACTGAAACATATCCCCACTCAAAAAAACCTGTCAAAGCCTTACTACACCCTGCTTTTAGACAGCTGACGAATAAATTCTTCACAGAGTTATCCACAAAGTCATTTTGAAAATTTCGATCGCAAAAGTTGAGAAATCGATCCAAAACAAAAAGGCCGAGATCTCTCGATCTCGGCCTTTTCAGAATTAAGTTATTTGCTTGCTACTATGAGAAACCAAATACTATTAAAAATTAAATACTATTAGAAGTCGCCAACGGCTTGCTTCAATTTCTTCATCGCATTCTTTTCTAACTGGCGAACACGCTCTGCAGAAATGCTATAGGTATCCGCTAAGTCTTGCAGTGTTGCTTTGTTGTCGTCTAACCAACGTGAGCGAACAATATGTTGACTACGCTCGTCTAAGCTCTTCAATGCGAGACCTAAGCGATTATTAGTATGTGATTCCCAGTTAGCCGCTTCAACCGTCTCAGCAACGTCTGACGCTTTATCTTCTAGGTAATAAACTGGAGCCGTGTAAGCAGAACCACCGTCGTCGTCGTCCATAGGCGCTTCAAACGTCGCGTCTTGTGCCGCTAAGCGAGATTCCATTTCACGAACTTCTGAAGGCTCAACACCCAGTTCACGCGCAACCGTCTCAACTTCACCGTTATTGAACCAACCTAAACGTTTTTTAGACTTACGAAGGTTAAAGAACAATTTACGCTGCGCTTTAGTCGTTGCGATCTTAACGATACGCCAGTTACGCAATACGTATTCATGAATCTCAGCTTTGATCCAGTGAACAGCAAAAGATACTAGACGAACACCAACTTCTGGGTTGAAGCGCTTCACCGCCTTCATTAAGCCGATGTTACCTTCTTGGACAAGATCAGCCATTGGTAACCCGTAGCCAGAATATCCTCTTGCAACGTGTACCACGAATCGTAGGTGGGAAAGGATCAAGCCTTTCGCAGCATCGATCTCACCTTTGTAATGTAATCGCTCTGCAAGTCCACGTTCCTCTTCAGGCGTCAGCATTGGGTAGCTGTTCGCTGAGCGGATATAGCTATCTAAACTATCTTGTGTGACTAAAGCCATTTGATACGCTTGGTTTGCCATTCGGTTCCTCATCAATCTCTGATCTGGAGTAATACATCTATTAAAACCCAATAATCTTGAACCTAAAGTGAACAGGTTTCAAGGAGGGGGAAGTAATTATGCATAATCAATTCGTCTATACAAGGCAAAAACTGGTTAAGAAGTGCCTATTCTTCGTATAAATATGACTCTATTCACCTAAACTGGTTCAATTTCTTTTAGGTGACGCTGCGCAGAAAGCTTCGCAGCCACACTACCAAGCAGGGTTCCGACGATCAAAAGCAGTAAAGATTCATCCCAGCTCAGGCCAATTAAGCGGAAATGGCTATCGTACAGCTGAGCCAAGTCATCCACTGCACTGTTCAGTAATACGGTAATCAATGCCGTCATTACCCACGCGCTAATCGAACCTAAAACACCAAACCACATTCCAGCATACAAATATGGTCGAAGAATGTAGCTGTCGGTCGCACCAATCAGCTTCATGGTTTGAATCTCTTCTTTATGCGCCAATACATTAAATCGTAATGTATTGCCGATAATCAAAAATACTGCGCCTAGCATTAATACCGTTAGGGTAATTACGATGACGGCAGCTAACGCTTTGATAGCGTCCAATCTAGCTAACCAATCTTCGTCTAGGCGAACATCGGTGACGAGCTCTTGCTTTTTAACAGTGCCAGCGAGTTCTTTAATTTCAGTATCGCTGTGTACGCTTGGTGTTATCACCAACACACCTGGCAATGAATAATCATCTAGGATAGTTAGGGCGTCCTCAAAACCAGAATACTGGCTAAGATCCTCAAGACCTTGCTGCGGAGAAATGTACTCAACCAGATCGACTTGGTCCCAACTTTCGATTTCATCCTTAAGCACCATGACTCTCGGCTCAGGGATACCGTCCTCTACATAGGCACTAATTTGTGACGGGCTGGTGACATCTTGCGCCACTTCACCAACGTTCTTGCCCAGTAGGTACAAACAAGCGGGCATAGCTAAAGCCATTGAAATCACCGCAAGCGTCAGCAAGTTTCCTAATGGACGCTGCCACATTTGCGAGAATGATGACTTGGCTTGTTTCCAGTGAACAACAAAGAAACCGTCGCTTGAAACCCGGTTTGCTGCTCGATTGGATTGAGGTTTCTTAATGCGCTTATTCGCGGCCATAATCTTCAACCTCACTCAAAAAGCCTTGGTTTAATTCCAGATGACGATACTGAGGGCGAGTATTCACTAACCCTATATCGTGCGTCGCTAGCATGATCGTGACACCCGCACGGTTGAACTCTTCAAATAAGCGTAATACACGACTCGATAGTTCAGGATCTAGGTTACCAGTTGGTTCATCCGCTAAAAGCAGAGTTGGACGGTTAACCACAGCGCGAGCAATACCGACCCGTTGTTGTTCACCCCCAGAGAGCTGGCTTGGCAAACAACGGGCTTTATCTAATAAACCGGTTTTGTCCAACGCGGCGCTGACTCGACGTTTAATTTCGTTTTCAGAAATAGACTCAATACGCATAGGCAGAGCGACGTTATCGAAGATCGAGCGATCCATAAGTAGGCGGTGATCTTGAAAGACAATCCCGATGTTACGGCGTAAAAAGGGAATGTCTTTGGCTGGGATACGAGTAATATCGTGATCGTTAAACCAAACACGTCCGTCAGTTGGACGCTCTATCGCGCAGATCAACTTCAGCAAGGTACTTTTACCAGCACCAGAGTGCCCGCCTAAAAATGCCATCTCTCCTCGTTTGAGATGAAAGTCCACTTTTTGGAGCGCTTGTCGTCCGCCTCGGTAGGCTTTGCTCACTTGCTGAAATTTGATCACCGAAAATTCCTCTTACGATCACTCATATCAAATTTAAAACGGTAGCAGGTTAAGGATAAACCACTTTGCTACACGCGTTACTCTTCGCGGCTAAATAGTGCTTCAATAAAGTCTTTCGACTCAAATGGACGCAGGTCGTCAATGCCTTCACCCACGCCAATGTAGCGGATTGGAATCTGGAACTGGTCAGCAATTGAGAAAATTACGCCACCTTTCGCTGTACCATCTAGCTTAGTTAGCGTGATACCCGTTACTGGTGCCACGTCACTAAACAACTTCGCTTGGCTAATCGCATTCTGACCGGTACCTGCATCGAGCGTTAGCATGATTTCGTGCGGTGCAGAATCATCGATCTTCTTCATTACACGAACAATCTTGCGTAGCTCTTCCATCAAGTTGCTCTTGTTCTGCAAACGGCCTGCAGTATCTGCAATCACAACATCAACACCACGCGCTTTCGCCGCTTCAATCGCATCGTAGATAACAGAAGCGCTATCGGCACCTGTGTGCTGAGCGATAACCGGAACATCATTACGCTGCCCCCAAACCTGAAGTTGTTCAACCGCTGCCGCACGGAAGGTATCACCCGCCGCCAGCATCACTTTCTTGCCTTCACTTTGGAATTGTTTCGCCAGCTTACCAATAGTGGTTGTCTTACCCACGCCATTCACACCCACCATTAAAATAACGTAAGGTGTTTTAGTGGTATCAACAACCAGTGGCTGTTCCACTTGGCTCAAGATTTCTGACATCTCTTCTTTAAGCAGACCATAAAGCGCTTCACCGTCTTTTAGGTCATTACGGGATGCTTTTTCTGTTAGGTTTTCAATGATCTTAACCGTGGTATTCATACCCACGTCGGCGATCAGAAGTTGCTCTTCTAGTTCTTCAAACAGGTCTTCATCGATTTGCTTGCCTTTGAACAAACCAAAGAAGCCAGCACCAATGTTTGCTTTAGTACGGCTTAGGCTACGCTTAAGTCGTGCAAAGAAGCTTTCTGTCGGCTTCTCTTGAACTTCTTCAATCTTAGCTTGAGGAGCAATCACTTCTTCCTGCTCTGCTTCTGCTTCTGCTTCTGCTGCGACAGGCTGCTGATCTTGTTGAGCCTCTTCAAGCGCTTGCTCTGACTCCGCAATTTCAGATTCAACAGACTTAAGTTCCGTTGATTTGGCGTCTTCAACTTCAGGTGCGACCTGTTCAGCCTCAACTTGTGATTCAACTTCAGTTTGATCTTCAACGTTTTCTACGTTCGCTTCATTCTGAGTTTTTGGGCTTTGTTCTTCTTCACCAAAACCAAGCCACGATAATAATCCGCGCTTCTTTTTTTCCGTCATCAGAGGAGTTTCCTAGATCTACTAATTAGCTGTATTGACTTAATACACGTCGACTCTTTGCTATTGTTATACAATACAAGCTTGTACAAACGAATAGTAAAGAAAAATGACAAAGCAGTGATAAGTTTGCTTTTAGCTTGATACACTTTGTCATTGTAAATTTATTTAATACTCGAACCCACTTAAATTGGGCTCGGTATAGTATCACTTTATTAGCGGTCAAAAAATCTATGGTAAGACGTCGCCAGCAAAACACATCACAAAAAAAGCCATCCGGAGGCTTTGTTCGAATTATTAGTGGCTCATGGAGAGGTAGAAAGCTGCCTGTTCATGATTTAGAAGGATTACGCCCAACCATTGACCGAGTCAAAGAAACACTCTTTAACTGGGTGGCACAAGATATCCCACATTCGACCTGCTTGGATGTATTCGCCGGTTCTGGTGGCCTAGGTTTTGAAGCCGCTTCTCGCCAAGCAAAAATGGTGACACTGCTCGAAATGAATCAAAAAGCGGCCAAACAGCTTTCTGATAACGCGAAAGAGCTCAAAGCAGACAACATCAATGTGGTCAACACTGATGCTATCTCTTTCCTTAAGAAGCCTGGCACTCCTTACGATATGGTCTTTCTCGATCCTCCATTTCGTAAAGGCTTACTCGCAGAAACAGTACAGCTGCTTGAGAGCAACGGTTGGCTTGCAGACAACGCCATCATTTACGTCGAGACAGAGAAAGAGCTAAAACTCGAAGCTATGCCAGAAAACTGGGAATTACATCGCGATAAGACCACTGGCCAGTCGAGCTACCGACTGTTCAATCGAATCACTGAAGAATAGGAGTTATTGAATGAAGTTCTTGCTTCCACTAGCAAAAGCAGCCATCGCCTTTGTTTGGTTTATCTTAATCGCCAATATTTTCTACCCGTTCCCGGGTAATGCGGCGATTGCGCTTTATATCATGACAGCGTTCTTGTTCTTCATGCACGGCCTGCAGATGCTGATTTTTATCGGTGCTTTCGGCGACAAGATCGAAATGTCACGTTGGGAGAAGTGGTCAATATTGATTTTCGGTGTCTTTGCCCTACTCGATATCCGACGCAAGCACATGATGTAATCAAGTTTAAGCTCAGATATAAAACGCTTAGCTACAGAAAACATCATGACAGAAACAGTAGAGACAAAAACGCCGCTCATTTGAGCGGCGTTTTTTTATTCAGCGATGATACTGATGTTAACCCATGTAGCCTTTCACACCATCTAGGAACATTTGCGTCGACAGCATAACCAGCAACAAGCCCATCAAGCGTTCGATGGCTTTAAGGCCTCTCTCACCTAGTACTCGTAGGAAGAAGCCATTAAACATAAGAATGAAGAAGGTCGCGCCCCAAGCCAACATCACTGCGCCTGAAAGCTCTAACATGTTGTCAGGATGCTGGGTCGACAAAAGAATCAATGCCGCAATCACTGAAGGGCCAGCAATCATAGGGATCGCCATCGGCACGATAAACGGTTCTTCACCCGCCGCGAGGCCAGTAATACTACCCGCACTTGGGAAAATCATCTTAATCGCGATGATGAACAGAATAATACCGCCCGAGATACTCAAGGTTTCAGGCTGCACATGCAGGAAGTTCATGATGCTTTGACCAGCAAACAAGAACAGCAGCAGGATAATCAGCGCAAACATTAGTTCACGAACAAGAACAATACGGCGACGCTTCGGATCAATATGCTTAAGGATAGAAAGCACGATTGGTAAGTTGCCAAGCGGATCCATAATAAGAAACAGCATGGTCGCTGCAGATAAAATTTCCATAAGTTTGTCTCGAAAGCGTAAGTGCGCGGAGTATAGCAGCCTCAAGATTGATTTTCGAACACAGTAACAAACTTAGGAATTTACGTTATTGGAAGGGTATTTATGAGAGCCAAACGAGGGAGAAATACTCGGAGTGGAGCCGAGAATATCGCATCCACTCGCTAATCACAGTTCACTGTTCACTGGCGACAAGAACTGATGGTCATTCAAGATCAGTGATTACAAACACGTTCGCGATTAGTGCAAAGCTTGTCATCAATGATCACGACCTTTTCCATTTTCAGGAAAAATTTCAGCAATCCATCTAAATCCAGACCGTTCAGCTTACACGTATGAAAGCGAGCTTCAGCGCCATAGGTTTGAGCGAGCTCTTGCGTCAACTCTTCACGAGTCAGTGGCTTTTCACTCAGTAGGTTTAAAACGTTGTGTGCGTGGATTTCAGTGGTCATAACTCTATCTCATGTTTAATGAAGTAGACGTAGAGTACCTATTTTCATCTAAGCTGCCTTGATGTAGCTCAGAATTAAGCTAGCTCTACCCTAAATGGTGAGGGAAGCAACGATGAGAGCGTGTGCAAGAAAATAACTGCCCGTTACCCAAAAGTAAGCGCCCTTGATTGGGCTGCGATAGAAATTTAGGGCGTACGCCAATGCGGAAAGCAGCAGCACGCAGCAACCAACAAAACCAACAGCATGTGATAGCTGAGGCTCAAGTAACCAGACTTCACCAGAGGCCCAAGCAAGCTGAATGAGCACAATACCCATGATAACCACTGGAAAAACGAGTTTGTCTAAGCGAGGGAGTAATAGGAAGAAAGTAACGATACATGCAGCTAACAGCAGCGCGAACAACCACCAGACCATTTCTCCTGATAGCTGTAACCAAAATGCTTTGCTGTAACAAAGTTGAGCCAACAGGAAACACACAAAATGCAGAAGACGTTTTTGAGTAACAGTATGAAGCACATCTGCGATCGCGGATATCGCTAATCCAACGACTACCCAATAGGTAAAATCAACGACAACAGATTGAGTTAGAGCAATAGTCGCCAATAATACAAAGGTAAAGACCTTATACAATAAAGCCTGACCGATATGCCCATGTTTCGTTCCTGTTATTGCTCCAATACCAGACAAGGAAACCGCCAACCAACTCCACATATCATTTGCCCTATTGCTTTTAATCGTCGCCAGTCTAGGCACACGGGTGTTGATGTAAAGCCTCAGCCCTTCAAAATTGGATCTTGATTACGCTTCCACTAAAAAGAGCATCTTTAGATTGAAGTCGTCACAATACCCGCAGCGATAGTGATTATTCCTTTTAAAATAGACTCATTGTTCGGAAAACTCATATAAATTGACGCTAGAGAACCCAAACTTAAATTCCAATCACTTCTACCCTGCCAACTCCACAATATGTCGCTATATATTGCAAATACCACATAACTAAAAGTTCAAAATTAAATATATAAACACCTTCAAAACAAACACTTAAAATCAAAAAACAGACTTACATAGAACTTTCCAACACGATACAAACCTAGACTTACAAAGTGCGTAAATTACCTTTATAAAAACCACTTTGTCAGGTTTCGCTAAGCTTCCTGTCAAAAAACCATCACAAAAACTAAACCTAAAACCTATAAAGCTTAATTAAACAAACCTAGACACCACCAAGCCCCATTAATACAGTTTAACAACCTTTAACAATATAAATTACACAAAACGACCGTTAAAAAACAATCACTTAAAACAAATGAGAACAAAAAAAAATCATAACGAACAAAATAAGAGCTCCCCAAAATACACAGTAAAACATAGCAAAACTGATAGAAAACCCAATAGTTTTCTATCAGTTTTAAAGGCTTCGAAAGTAATTCTTGATCTAGAGCCATAAGTAGTGCTATTCTTTAAAACATAGCGAGAGACAACCAAATTTAGGAGTAGTGTTATGATTTCATCTTCGCAAAGACAAGGACTTGTAATGATCGCGGTAGTTGTAGGTCTAATGACACTACCGATGATGTACTAAGCAAGTTACAGATAAAAAAAGGGACGCCATTAGCGTCCCTTTTTTGTTCAATTTTTTCATTTCGAAAACAGATGCAGTGTTAACACATCCCAGTTCGCATAATAGAAACCAGCAGCAGCTAAAGTCATTGCCATCATCAGTAAGATTGCAACTCGCCAAATAAAACGACCACTACGTGGAGTCAACTCCTTCTCACAGTCGTTACACATCATGATGAACTTATGCTGGTCTTCCAACTTAGCCTCATGCTCATTGACTACCTTATTACGACACGTTGCGATATAACGCAGCTTACTCACCGTATCGTGCGGTAGCCTTTCTTCACAGCTTGACACAAGCTCATGCAATCCTTCGCCTTCGGCATGATATTGAAGCCTCAATAATTTCTCTATATTACGAGTTCTTGTCACCACTTTTTCAATATCGGTCATATTAGCCCTCCCACTCCACACTATAATTCTAGTCGAGCATTTCCCTATTCTTATACAAAATCACTGTTATTTACGAGAGAAAGAGACAATAAATAACAATGCTTTATCCAAAACTGGCCTCTAAATGTGATGTCTGCCGAAAAATAATCAGCTTGGCTTACAACAGTTCACGAATAACGGCTTGAAACACATATCCCTATTGCTTGAAAGATTAGAATAACCATCACGACTACATGGAGGTTACATGCCTAATTCACTCTTTTTTGCCATCTTTGCACTCGCCGGTCTAGCGGCTTGGGTATTTCTTGGTTTCTATCGAAAGCACTCACAAGGTGAAAATGCGCCAGAAAAGAAAGTGAACGTCACTGTGTTGGACAAACAATCCATCGACCTTCCTGATGCAGAACCTGGCCAAGAAGATCAAGAGTATTGGATTTACGTTCAACGTGGTGTGGTTGGTCCAAAACGAGAGTTCCAAGTCGGAATCCACTACTTCCACGCCCTGAACCCTGGCGACAAAGGTACCTTAACCTACCAAGGCGATAAGTTTTTACACTTTGCATTGAAGCGCTAAACATTAGGTACTTCAACTGTATCTTCTAAGCAATCCATCAGAAAGCCTTAGCACCCACCGCTAAGGCAATAACCAACGTGTTTTTTCTGACTTAGAGACCAACCAGCTCATCCATAACGCGCCAGCTCCGCTGATCACGATCCATAATGGAATAACCCAAGCAGGGTGTCCTTGGTACCAACCGAACTCTTTCATTGGCCATAAGAAAATCGGGTGCAGCAGATAAATACCTAAGCTGTGTTTACTGATAAAACCAACCACTTGATTGCTCTTCTCAGACAAGCCTTCACCATAGTAACGGCACACCATGAACACCATGCTCGCCGCTAATACGGTGTTCAACGTCTTGTAAGATAACCAACGCCCTACCGTGTACTCTTCTGCGAGCAAACTTGCATCAACCACCATATAAACCGTGGTCAGTAACGCTAATCCACCAAGTAACACACTCACGCCGACAGTCATCTTGTTAAGTGGAACCATCTTATACAGCAGGTAACCCAACGGTAAGTACCCGGTGTACAACCACAACTCGTGACTCCAAGGGCCATCGATTTTCAATAAGAACAATAGCGTTGTGAACAACCATACAGCCGTAAAGGCATAGACAGATCTATCACCGTACTTTCTGACCATGATCTGTAAAAAAGGAATCACAAAGTAGAGTGGGATGAAGTAATAGAAGAAACCAAGGTGATAGTACGTGTAGTGATGATAACTATTGAGTAAAACCTCCCAACTGACGTCCGCATCAAACCCCATTAGCGACCAACCTGATAGGTAGGTATAGAAAAGCGACCAAACAATGAATGGGATCAGTACCTTACCCAGACGGCGCTTGAGGTAGTATTTAGCGTCAAACGGGCGCTGATCACTCAGCATCAATGCACCAGAAATCAAGATGAACACAGGCACTGCCCAGCGGCTGAAACCATTCACCGTAATGGCAGTCAGCCACTCACCGAAAGGAATGGTGCTTAATTCATTACGATAAGGCGCCAAAACATGAATCGCGATAACAGCTATGGCCGCGACACATCGTGCTAAATCAAAGAAGAGAACTCGCTGCTTCATGTAAATGCCTGATTAATATTCAATCAT
Organism: Vibrio sp. 10N.261.46.E11; assembly: GCF_041472735.1. Taxonomy (NCBI): domain Bacteria; kingdom Pseudomonadati; phylum Pseudomonadota; class Gammaproteobacteria; order Vibrionales; family Vibrionaceae; genus Vibrio; species Vibrio sp. 10N.261.46.E11. The sequence goes on along the minus strand of NZ_JBFRQW010000053.1, from coordinate 29,590 downwards.
TCTACTATAGCAATAAAAAAGCTGACCGGAATAAATACCAAGTCAGCTTAGTGTTAAAGAAGATACTTATCGCGAATTTAACTTATTCGACTCAAGGTTATCCGATTTAAGCTTATGCGACTTTCACTCTTACAAATGAAGCTCATGCGGCTGAAGCCTATGCCGCTGAGATTTGCGGCACTTTAGGTAAACGCAGAGAGATCACCGTCGTTATCGCTAAGAATGCGAAGGATACCCACAGACACGCAGACAAACCGGCCATTTGGAATACCAAGCCCGACAATATCGTGCCAATCAAGCGACCCATCGCGTTTGCCATGTAGTAAAAACCGACATCAAGAGACACCCCATCGCCTTTCGCATAGCTCACAATCAAATATGAGTGAAGCGATGAGTTCACCGCAAAGATGGCACCAAATACCATCAAACCACCGATGATAACTAGCTCTGGTTGCCAGCCAATTTGCACCGCATAGGCGATACCGGCAGTCACAATAGCCAATGCACCTGCCCATATTAGCGCTGCATGTCCATCAGGCACCTTGCCTTGCGCTTTACCAGTAATCTTAGGTGCAATGCTCTGCACAAAACCGTATGCGATGGTCCAAGCCGCTAAGAAGCCGCCCACCCATGAATGGTCCCAACCAAACACACTGCCTAGATAAATTGGCAAAGCAATCACAAACCACACATCACGAGCGCCAAACAGGAACATACGCGCTGCCGACAAGATATTGATGGATTCAGATTTAGAGAAAATCTGTTTAAACTTAGGTTTGGTTTTCGCTTTGCCCATGTCTGCTTCTAAGCTCACCAAACTGCCAACGAACACCAATGCCAACACTGCTGCCATTACGAGCACTGCGTATCGGAAACCAATCGTCGAAAGCAGTAAGCCACCGATAAAGAACCCGGCACCTTTTAGTGCATTCTTAGATCCGGTTAGAATCGCAATCCACTTATAAAGCGCACCTTGCAGCTCATCTGGGACTAAGGTTTTAATCGAGCTTTTAGCACTCATCTTATTGAGATCTTTAGCGATACCAGACAAGGCCTGCGCCGCCATTACCCAAGGAATGGTCAACATTGCGCTTGGCACCGCGAGCATGCCCAAGGCGACAACTTGCATCCCTAAGCCGATATTCATGGTCTTATTGAGGCCAAGACGCGCCCCTAACCAACCACCGATTAGGTTAGTCACCACACCAAAGAATTCATAAAAAAGGAACAGTGAGGCGATCTCTAACGAACTGTAGCCAAGGTCATAGAAATACAAGACCACCAGCATACGAAGTGCACCATCAGTAATGGTGAAGTTCCAGTAATTGAAGGTCACCAGCATGTATTGGCGAACGCTCTTACTTAGATTTGAAAACATAACGCTATCTCTGCAATCTAAACAAAAAGAGCTTTTAGATCATAGGTGTCCAAAAGCTCTAATTCTTACTTTCCACTTAACTTATACTCAAAATAATTGGAGTTGCAGCTAAGCAACCTTTTCCCTACAAAGGAATGAAGTTCAGCCCTATGAGCATAGGTGTTCTATATGATTAGGGCGGCCGGCGCTCCGGTGAACTTGCGCAGTTAACAACGCTGCTGCTTCAAGTATGAAGAGCTACGCAGAAGCTACGCCGTTGATATACTCAACCTGAATAGGTTTAGTAAAAGCACCTGGACGAAGCGCCTGAACCTCTTGAACAATCTTGCTCAGATCCCAACTCTTCTCTAGCAGTAGGTGTGCAGCCAGTAGGCCAGTGCGACCAGAACCGCCCATGCAGTGCATTGCTACCTTGCCGCCGTTATCCACGACTTGGTGTAGCGCAGGGCTCGCCGCCTGCCATTTCGCAGCAAAATCGGCACCCGGTGCACAATCGTCTTCGATTTCGATTTGAAACCATTGCATGCCTAGTGCTTGCACTTTCTCGCCTAACTTTGAAACGTTCTTGCTCGCCAGTTCTTCACTATCTAGCGCCGTCACAATCGCTTCCACGCCTTGCGCTTTAAGTTGCGCTAGAGATGCATCGAGGTCAGTGCCTTTAGTGCCTGGGCACGGAGTAAGCACTAACGCACTTGTTTTTAAATCTAGCTGCCATGTTGGGTGTGCTTGAGAATTCGTCATCGTCATTAATCTCTTAAAATTCTTTTGTATATAGACCGATACTCAAAATAATTGGAGTTGCAGCTAGGCAACCAGTAAGTTCAGCCCTATGAGCATAGGGGTTCTATGTGATTAGGGCGGCCGGCGCTCCGGTGAACTTACGCAGTTAACAACGCTTGCAGCTTCAAGTATGAAGAGTATTAAGCCAGACCAACAGTACGAACTAGCTCAGCAGTACGTGTTGCGTAGCCCATCTCGTTGTCGTACCAAGCGTAGATCTTAACCATGCGCTTACCCACTAGCATGGTTGATAGCGCATCTACGATCGTTGAGCGTTGGTCACCTTTGTAATCGATAGAAACCAGGGGACGCTCTTCAAAGCCAAGAATGCCTTTCAGTTCATTCTCAGACGCTTCTTTCAGCATCGCGTTGACTTCTTCAGCTGTGGTGTCTTGCTTCACTTCGAAGATGATGTCGGTCAGAGAGGCATTCGCTAGTGGTACACGAACCGCGTGGCCATTAATACGATTTTCAAGCTCCGGGAAAATCTCAACAATCGCTTTAGCGCTGCCTGTTGTTGTCGGGATAAGACTCATGCCACATGCACGTGCACGGCGTAAGTCTTTGTGCGGCGCATCTAATATAGTTTGTGTATTGGTGAGATCGTGAATAGTGGTGAAAGCTGCGTTTTCGATACCCAACTTCTCGTTAATCACCTTCACAACAGGCGCAAGACAGTTAGTCGTACAAGATGCTGCGGTTACGATTTTATGTACAGCTGGGTCAAAGATACTGTCATTCACACCAACTACGATGTTTGCAATGCCTTCTTCTTTTACTGGTGCCGATACCACAACACGCTTCACGCCCTGCTCTAGGTATTTGTTTAGGAAAGACGTCTTACGGTGAACACCGGTCGCTTCAAGGACAACATCGCAACCAGACCAATCGATCGCATCGATATCGCGCTCTTGCGTAGTTCTAATGCGTTGACCGTTGATGATCATCTCATCGCCTTCAACCATGACTTCGTGGTTCCAGCGACCTTGAACCGAATCGAACTCAAGAAGATGCGCCAATGTCGCGGTGTCGCCAGCCACATCGTTAATCTGTACGAACTCAATTTCCGCCCAATCAAACGCTGCGCGAAGTGCTAAACGGCCGATACGGCCAAAACCATTAATACCTACTTTGACTGTCATACTCTTTTCTCTCAGTTAATTGCCTTCATGTTTGAAGCCGCAGTGTTGTTGACTATGCCTAACTGCAATCTCAACGATTTTGGCAATAAATTTAAATGTATTTAAACGCAACATTGAGGGCGTGAAGTCATGGCTTCTAGGCGCTCAATATCCTGTTGGTATTCCGTTTTCAAACAGTTCGATGCGATAAGGTCATCAATTAACTTTAGCATCCAACCCGGTAAATCTTGTGACAGACGGTAGAACACCCACTGCCCTTGGCGAACGTCAGTTAAAATTCCGTTTGAACGCAACTGCGCAAGATGGCGGGAAATCTTTGGCTGACTTTCTTGTAATGCCTGAGTGAGCTCACCAACATATAGGCACTCTTGGCGCACTATCAACATTAAGCAACGCACTCGCGTTTCATCAGACAGTAATTTAAAAAATTGGTGAGGAAGCATAATTACATACTCATATATGGATATGCGCATATGTTAGTTATAAAAAAACGCACGTCAAGGCGTGCGTTTCAATTGTCATAAAAGTTTAACGAAGAATATTAAAGCTTGTTGGTAACAATATGGCTCCAGCGTCGAGCTTCAGTGAGTTCTGTTTTCACTTGTTCCACGTTCAAACCTAGATCAGCACAGTGATCATCAATCTTTTGCCAATCAGCATGTTCGAAACTTTCTTCAAGCGCTAATAATGCGCCATATGGACCTTCTCTGCGCAGCAAGGCGACCTTAATACTTGTGCATAACGGTAATTGTTCAATTAAGTTCTCTAACGACAGATCGAGCAACGCATCAAGCAATGAGAACAAACCAATCATAAAGGCTTGTTCAGTATGCCCTTTAAATACTTGGTAACGAGACATCCGTTGGCAAAACTGCGCACGCTGCAAAGACAGGCCATACAGCTCTTTGGGCTTTTTATCAGAGACATAAGACGCTACTGCTAGCGAGACAAACATTTTCAGTTTCTCTTGCCCTAAATAAACCAAGGCCTGGCGAAATGAAGAGATGGTGACCTCAAGGCGAGGTGACATAGTGTTCACAAAGCGCAGAAGCTTATAGGATAAGGCAATATCTTTCGCGACGATGCTTTCAACACGTTGGAAGTCGACATCCGGCTTACAGACCTCTTGGAATAGCTCCATCGCAATCACTTGCTCTGGGCTAATATACTTAGTCTTTATGATTTCGGGCTTACTAAAGAAATAGCCTTGGAAAAACTTAAACCCTGCTTCTTTCGCTTGTTGGAACTCTTGTTCCGTTTCAACCCGCTCAGCAAGAAAACTATACTTCTTCCCTTCGTGCTTTTTGACTAACTCACACGCCGCATCCAACCCCATCTGCATGATATCAAGCTTAACAATATGCGTATATTGAAGGAAACGTTCCCACTCAGGTGTCGAAGTAAAGTCATCTAGGGCAATCATATACCCTGCTTGATAAAGCTCTTTGATTACCTCTAATAGCTCATCGGTCGGTTGGCAGGTTTCAAGAATCTCAACTACGACCTTATCTTTCGGTAAGCTCATTGGAAGACGGCGAATCAAGCTTTGATACGGAAAATTAATAAAGCAGCGTGAAGATGGGATCGAAGGGTTAAGCCCAACGGACAAGAAGTTTTCAACGATCAGGCGATACGTTGCTCGATTAGACTCAATATGCGCGGGGTAGGCATTCCTATCACCGTCACGAAACAGCAGCTCATAACCAAGCGTGTTCTTGTTACGGTTTAAGATAGGTTGTCGAGCAACGTACGTAGCGGTCATTTATTGATAACTCTAATTGATTTAACTATAACTCAGTTACTTTCATTAAGCTTTGGCAGCAGCCAGCAAAGCGCCGCAGCCCATGAACATACCACCAAATATTTTATTTATCTTACCCATTATGCGATCTGAGCGAATAAAACGTCCCATTTGTGAAGCTAATGAGGTGTAACCCAACATAACCACGCTATCAATAAATACAGTGGTCACTCCGAGCACCAACAACTGCGGTGCTTGCGGTTGTGTCGGATCGATAAATTGCGGAAACAGAGCAACTAAGAACACGATAGATTTTGGGTTAGTCAAATTGATAAGCACTGCATTTCTAAGCAGCTTGCTACTCGATAGCGTTGATTTTTCTTCTGAAGCCACCAAGCTAGACTTATCACGCCACTTTTGAATGCCTAACCATAGAAGATAAACCACGCCCACCCATTTGATGATGGTAAATGCCAAGGCGGATTTTGCCACTAGTGCACCAATACCCGCTCCCACCAGCATAATATGAAATGCAAGACCGAGCTGTAAGCCTACGATCGACGCAAGTGACTTCTTGGTGCCATAGCTGAGCCCATTGCTGATTGAGTTAACGGTACCTGAGCCCGGTGCCAAACTAAACAAAATCGCCGTGACGACATAAGCAAGCCAAACATGAGTATCCATTTGCATTTCCTTACTAGTTCTTTAATCTAACAACATTAGTAGCGATGACGCTCTCACATGCATCAGTTCAGGTAATTTCCCATGGAAAACCACAGTGCCACCCTGTTTTCATACACGCAAGAACCTGAGTTCGAGCAAGCGATTAAACACCCGATCGCCACCCTTTGGCAACAACGAAAGGATGGTTATGTTACATCATCTGGTAAAAAAAGGTTGTACTGGTGTAGCTTAACTTCTCCGACACACACCAAAGCTATTGTTATTTCAAATGGTCGCATCGAGTGCTGCTTAAAATACCAAGAGCTCTTTTATGATTTCTATCAGCAAGGTTATGACGTTTATTCATTTGACCACCAAGGTCAAGGTCAGTCGGAACGTATGGTAACAGACTCTGACATTGGTCACATTCACGAGTTTGATGATTACGTATCAGATATGTCTGACATTATTGCCAGTTTTGATCTTAGCAAGTATTCCAATCGCTACCTGCTCGCACATTCGATGGGCAGCACAATCGCCACTCGCTACTTGCAAACTCATCCCAACCACCCGTTTGACAAAGTCACTCTGTGCGCTCCGATGTTTGGGATCAATACTGAATGGTACTTCAAGCCTATCGCAATGCTTGTTGGACAAGCTCTCACCGCTTTTTATGTCAAGCCGACTTATGCCCCCGGGCAACAGGCATATTACTCTAAGCCCTTCGAAAATAACTTATTAAGCCACAGTAAGGTGCGCTATCAGTGGTTCCGTTGCCTGTATGACGGCTCCCCTTCTTTGCAGGTTGGCGGACCTAGTACTCGCTGGGTATGGCAAGGGTTAATGGCAGCCAAGCAGGCAATACAACAAACTCGTCAAATCAAGATCCCACTGCTATTGATTCAGGCAGGGGAAGAGAAGATTGTGAGTAACGAAGCTCAAGTTAAGTTCATCAATAAGCTAAAAAAAACCAACTCTGATTGCCAGTTTAAGGTGATTGAGGGTTCTAGGCATGAGGTGCTGTTTGAGCAAGATGAATACCGTAATCACACACTGGATGCTATCAATCAGTTTTTTGCCTAGATCGAATAAGCTAATAGGCTAATAGGCTAAGTAACCGACCAAGAAGATAAGCGCTAAAGAGGAAGAGAAGTAAGTGAGCTTTGCCCTCTTTTCTTGCATGAAATTGGCATACAATTTCCACCTAGAGATATTGTGGTTAAAACGATGCTAGCGTTGGCTAGTATTGATATTTGCTAAGCATTTTGCAATGAGGGTTAAATGACTATTCCTGCACTTAAAGATTCCGTGAAAATTGTTGCCTCCGATTTAGATGGTACGTTGTTAGCGCCAAACCATCAGCTCAGCGACTTTACTAAGCAGACACTCACGAAGTTACATGGACAAGGTTATACCTTTGTCTTCGCTACTGGCCGACACCATGTTGATGTTGCAGGCATTCGTAAACAGACAGGCATCCCCGCTTACATGATCACCTCGAATGGCGCGCGTGTGCATGATCAAGACGACAACCTGATGTATGCCAAAAATCTGCCAGTGGATCTTGTACAAAGCGTAGTTGATGTTCTCAAACAAGACCCTGAGATCTTTATTCATATCTACATGAACGACGAATGGTTGCTAAACCGAGAAGACGAAACCATGAAGAATTTCCACGATCAAACTGGTTTTACATACCGACTATATGACGTCGATAATGCGCCGACCGAAGGCATTGCTAAAATCTTCTGTACTCACCCAAATCAAGAACATGAACACCTTGTTCCGTTCGAAGATAAATTGAACGAGCAGTTTGGTGACAAACTGAATATCGCCTTCTCAACCCCTTGGTGTTTAGAAGTGATGGCAGCAGAAGTGTCTAAAGGTGACGCACTACAAGCCGTTGCACAATCTATCGACCTAGAACTTGAGAACTGTATTGCCTTTGGTGATGGCATGAACGATGTCGAACTCCTTTCAATGGCCGGAAAAGGCTTAGTGATGGGTACATCGCATGAGAAAGTCCTCAAAGCTTTGCCACACAATGAAATAATTGGCAGCAACGCAGACGACGCCGTTGCTCACTACCTAGAAAAGCACCTGCTATAATCTTGTCTCGCCGAAGAGATCTAAATAATAAGGCAGCCAACTGGCTGCCTTTTTTGAACCTTACGCAAAAAGCTCTCTCTAACGCTATCGAGAGCTCAGTACTTCTTTGCTTAATATTGCCTGCCACTCTTGTTCGGTAACCGGCATGATCGATAATCGATTACCACGCTTCACCAATGGCATTTCGGAGAGTTCAGGCATGGCTTTAAGCGTTGCCAAAGGAATCAAGCGCTCAGTCACTCGCACAAACTCGACATCCACCATAATCCAGCGCGGATTGTCTGGCGAAGACTTAGGGTCGTAGTAATCACTCTCTGGGTCGAACTGAAAGTGGTCTGGGTAGGCTTCTCTGGTTACTTTCGCGATCCCCGCCACGCCAACTTTTTTACATGATGAATGGTATATCATCACCAAGTCTCCAAACTTGACGTCATCACGCATCATGTTTCGAGCCTGATAGTTGCGTACACCCTCCCAACAAGAGTTTTTTTGTACTCTCAGAGTCTGAATAGAAAAGGTGTCGGGTTCTGTTTTAAATAACCAATATGCCATAATAAATCCAATTAACGGTTGCTCCGAGGAAGATATAACATGAAGGTAATGAAAAACCCAGTGACATGGCTAGTCGCGTTCGCTCTACAAGGCTGTGTCACAGCGCCAGATGCCCCCCAACAGCCAGAACGACTACCAGCAACCTTGGATGAGCCACTGAGCATTCAACCGCAAACCTTCATCATGCGTGGTCAGGTGGTGGTTGGCCATGAAAGCCGAACCTTCACCCCTTGCGGTAGTCAACAACAATACTGGTTAGATTTAACGCCAGAACTAGCATTAGAAACACAAGGGCTCTCAACGAGACCTTACCAAGCCTTATACGGCGAGCTGATTGGTCATCTAACCGTACCGAGCCAAACCGGGTATAACGCAGATTTCACGGCACGTTTCGTGGTTGATCAAGTCAATATCCTAACCGCAGAAAACCCTAATCGTTGTGACCAACCACTGCGTTCAACACGAGTATTCGGTAACGAACCCTTCTGGTCAGCAACCTTCGATAAAGACCAGCTCAAATACACAAAGATGGGCGAACAACCACAGCTCCTCGATATTGAATCAAGCCGCACCACACCAAGCAGTCGTGATTACCAATTAGAGGGTAAAGCAGCGCAAGGCAAACTCAACCTTACAAAAGAGAGTTGCAGCGACGGCATGAGTGATTCTATCTATGGATGGCATGCCAAGCTTAACCTCAATGACAGTAACTATAATGGCTGTACAATGGTCTCAAACCAAGATCCAACATTGGACTGGAGCGGACTCTACTTCGCTAGCTCAACGCAAAACACTGGATTCTCTATCAACCTTGAGCTCAACGATGACCACAGCGCCATTACAACATACTCGTACAGCAATGGAGACCCCTCTATTGTTGAACAGGGCTTCTGGCAGCAACTGAACCAAAATCAGGTACAAGTGGTTATGACTCGCCACCAGCAACAGTATTTGATCTCCGAGCGTATCTTCACACTCGATAATGGCAAGCTAATCGCTGAAAAAGAGAAAGTGGGCAACGTGGTCTATCCGATTGCCAATGGCGGTCTGGTGCTATTCGAAGCTAAGAGTGCGCAAGCGCAAGCAAACACCCCCGCTAACGTTGATCTAACTGCAAAACAGGTAAACTCCAGTGATCAACTTGATCCAAAAGTCGACCAAGCGATCCGCGAGTATTTTAAGATCAACAACAGCTCACCTGACGATACCAAGTACCGCTGGTTGACCTACGACCTCAACGGTGACGGCAAGGAAGAACTGTTTGCCCAACTCGATTGGTGTGGTTCTGGTGGCTGTACATTACTAATTTTCGAAAACCATCAAGATAACTGGCGCTTCAATAGCCGAGTGACACTGGTTAAGGGCGATATACGCTTAGGTAAATCGCAAAATCATGGCTGGCAGGATCTGATCTTCAATGTCAGCGGCGGTGGAGCAACACCAGCGAAGCACACACTGTCTTACACCGGTGTTAGCTACCCACTGAATCCAAGTGTCGCTCCAGTTGCAAATGATGCTGATATCAGCGATGTGGTTCTGTTTGCTGATGGCATATCACCCGTACAAAGTGGAGTGAAGCTGTAAACATGAGTAACCAACAAGCTTGCCCCGGTTGTGGCTTCATTCACCAGTGCGTTTGTCATCTAATACCGACGGTTGAAAGCCAAACCGATCTTGTACTATTAACTCATGAGAATGAGCTGTCACGAGACACCAACACCGGAAAGTTGCTTCAGCAATCCCTTGAGCAGTGTCAGTCGTTGGTCTGGCAGAGGAAAACGCCACCAGCGGAGCTAATGGCACTACTTGAAGATGAAACACGACAACCGTTTCTTTTATTCCCAAGTGATCAAAGCATAGAGTGTCAGCAAGCAGTGATGACCCAAGCCCAGAATTGTAAACCGCTATTCATTATCTTAGATGGCACATGGCAAGAAGCGAAGAAGATGCTTAACAAGAGCTCGTGGTTACAAGCAGTCCCACAAGTTCATCTCGACATCACCAGCGAATCCTCTTACACCTTGCGCCGCAATCAAGACAGCGGCCACTTGTGTACCTGCGAAGTCGGCATTGAGTTACTCAAGTCTTTAGGTGAAAGCGAACCTGCCAAGCTCATTGATGACTACTACCAACAGTATCTAAAAGTCTTCCACGCCGACAAGTGTGGCCATGCTCTCAAATAGACGAAACAGGAATACGAGCAAACAAAAAAAGGGTGAGCCATAAGCTCACCCTCCGTAAATTTCACTTTAATCTATTGAACCAATTAGTGTTTCACGTGAAACGCTTGTTCACTTCAAAAGCACTTTGTCACAAAGCAGGCGTTGAGCCTACTTGACTCACTCTATCAAAATAAACGTTGAGGCTGACCAAAGTAATAACCTTGCAGGTAATCGATACCCATGTCTTCGGCAATACGGCACACTTGTTCATTATGAACAAATTCAGCCACCGTCTTAGCGTTCAGTATCTGGCACAAACTCACCAGTTGCTGAGCGATCTTACGCTGTTTCTTATCTTTATCAATATTCCGAATCAAACTGCCATCAAGCTTTATTACTTGTGGTTCTAACTTCAATATTTCATCAATATTCGAATAGCCCGAACCAAAATCATCGACAATAATATTCACACCAAGATCGCGGAAGTGATTACACACTTCAATCAAACGACCGTAATCCTGAATTTGTTCCGTTTCTAACACCTCTAAGCCAATACGCTGTGGGTGACTGATTTTCTTGATCGCTTGCTCAAGATGAAGAATGGTTTTCTCATTGCTAAAATCTTGAGGCGCTAAGTTAATTGAGAATGAATCGGTTCGCTGACTCATAAAATCAAAGGTACGCGTTATCATCTGGCGACTCAGACGCGTATAGAGATGAGTTCCTTCTATGATTGGCAAGAACTTACCCGGCGCAATCAACTGACCGTCCTCTTCAATTCGAACCAAGCACTCATAGCTTTCTACCTGATGGCTGTGTGCCGAGACAATAGGTTGGGAACACGCCACAATATTCTGATTAAGCACCGCGCGACTGACACACGACAGCCAGCCAAGCTGCTCTTGGCGATGCTTCTCCAATTGAATGAGCGTCTTGGCGCTCACTAGATGCTTGTTCTGACTCACGGCGCTGCGCCTAGCATCAATCGCCTTCAGCAACAAATCATCAATCGAGGTCGAAGGGAAATCTCGACGGCTGGCTATGCCCGCACAGATGGATACCGACAGATAATCAATATCAGGCAACCCCGTTGGTTCAAAATTCACATGTTCCGTTTGGTCTGCAAATTCAGAAAAACGCTGATGAATATGTTCTTGCCCCACCCAGCTATCAAACACCACCGCCCACTCACCAATACCAATGCTATAGAGCTGACACCCCTCATCAAAGAACTGCCACAGCGCCTTTTGAAAATACTCGCTTAAATCATGCAGAAGCTTGTCACCGACTCGATAGCCATACTTCTCATTGATTTGGCCAAATGTCGTGACTTTCAAAGCCAACAAATGACTATCGGTACTCATTTTTGACAGTTTTTCACGCAGTACGCTTCGGTTAGGTAAACCTGTACGGCGATCAATTCGGTAGCTCGCGGTCAATGCGGTCGCTTGCTGTTGAATCTTACTCGCCATGCTGTTGTTCATGTCATCGACATCAAGCAAAGCATTTCGTATCAATGAAAACAGAGGGGAAATATTGGTCGCGGGTTGTGTCTCTAGTGGCAATACCGCCTTGCCTTCACCTTCCCTAAGCGCAAGATAAGTGAGGCTATGATGCAAAATTCGTTGCTGGCCATTATCTTGATAGAGCTCTCCCATGCAGTACACGCCATAGGTGTCCGCTAATGCTTGGAAAACCTCAACCTCTTGGTTGCCATCAATGAAATCAATGCGAGAGGTACAGTTGTAGATAAAAAACTGTTCTGGTTTATGGGAAGCAATCTGTTGAACGCCCAATCGGATTTGCTCTAGGGTCAATGAAGGATGGTCATAACAAAACCGCACCTCATCACCAACCTGAAACGACCCACTGAATTCTATCTCTCCGCCCTCTGTCACCTTGAGCGGTAAGTGAGTGTTCTGGTCTTTGGGTTCACCGACCATCAAGGGGAAGTTATACAGTTGCTCAAAAGGGATTTCGAGACCGTCAGCGAGGTAACGATTATAGACTTCTCGGACAGGTATACCGTCCAATTCAGCTAGCCGATTATCTTGAGCATCAGTCACTCGGAAGGTACGACCAATGGGGTTCCATTCGCAGTAATACCCCTTAGTAATTGAGAGTTCAACACTGTGCAGTGCTAACATGACATAGGCATTTTCATAGCAAATACCATCGAGCATCACCCATCGTCCATGCTCTGTAATGGTCGATGCACCGCCACAAACAGGTAATGAATATATCGACTGCTCAAACGCTGAAAATAGATCTTGGTTATTTATCTGCAAGCGATCGGCGAAACAGATAATGCTTTGAGTATCAGCATTACATTCAAGCTGCTGCCACATCGCTTGGCTATCCCGTCGAGGCTGCTCGCTATATTCGACAACCCCACAACTGTAAGACGTCGCCTCAAAGCGAGTAACAATAACATAGAGACCTTTATGCAGGATTACACCTTGGCTGATGTAGTGATTAGCACTACAACCAATCAATTTGGCGTTGGGGAAAGTCGACTGAATTACTTGGCAGGCAGCCAACACCGAATCTTTCTCGAAAGACGAAAACACCTGAATCAGTAGATTGTCATGTTGATGAAAATCTATCTTTTCTAATTCACGCTGGGTGTACTTAATATCTAGTATCTGGAAAGAGGTCGATTGCATATTCACATTAATCGTTACGTTAATGATTTGTTATTGTGCTTATTATAGATAAAGCTTGCACGGAATACTTACAATCGTCTTATAAATAATGTGACGCTAGTTAGACATCATTCATTCCACTAAAGAGCCATCATCAGTGCCCGTGCAGTGCTTTAAAAGCAAGTCACATTAGGACGTTGAGGGCTTTAACAACTAAAACAGTCGCTTAGGCTCACCAAAGTAATAACCTTGCAGATAATCGACACCCATTTGCTCTGCAATTTCACAAACCTGTTGGTTATGGACAAATTCGGCAACTGTTTTGGCGTTAAACACCTGACACAAGCGTACTAATTGAGAGGCGATATTCCTTTGCTTTGGGTCTTTGTCGATATTGCGAATCAAGCTACCGTCGAGCTTAATGATCTGCGGCTCAAGTTTAATGATCTCATCAATATTGGAATAACCAGAACCAAAGTCATCAACAATGATTCTCGCCCCAAGAGCACGGAAGTGATCACACACTTCTATCATGCGGCCATAATCTTTGATCTGTTCAGACTCGAGAACCTCTAGACCAAGTCTAGTGGGGTCGTTCATACCACTAATCGCTGACTCGAGAACCTCAAGCGTCTTATCGCTCAGTAAGTCTTGTGGGGATAAGTTGATTGAAAAAGAACTCTGCTTATTTGCCATGTAGCCAATGGTGTTTCGAATCATGTGCCGGCTAAGGCGAGTATAGAGATGCGTGTCAGCAATAATGGGTAAGAACTTACCAGGGAGTACAATGGTACCATCCGACTCCATGATTCTGACCAAGCACTCTTGGCCAATCATTTCGTGAGTACCAGACGCCACAATCGGCTGTGAGTAGGTGATAATGTTCTGATCTAAGATTGCGCGGCTTACACAGCTCAGCCAGCCTAGTTGTTCTTTACGATCTTCCTCACTCAACTGAATGTTTTTGGCATTAGTGATGTGAGTATTGTTCCGCACCCCGTAGCGTCGAGCTTCAATCGCTTTCAACAAGATCTCATCACCGCTATCAGCTAAGAAATCACAGCGACTAGCGAAACCACCACACAGAGAAACCGAAAGGTAGTCTATGTCGGTTAATCCATATGGCTCAAAATTAATATGCTCTATACCATCAGCAAACTCGACGAAACGTTGCTCTATCTTCACGCTATCGACACTCGCGTTAAAGATAATTGCCCACTCACCGACACCAATACTGAACAGTTCAACCTTTACCTTGGATTCCTTCGCCACACTAAGGTGCAATCGGTCGACAAAATGATTCGACAGATCAAGCAATAATTGATCACCCACTTGATAACCGTATTTTTCGTTAACTTGATGAAAATTAGTCAGCTTCAGCGTCAACAGATGTTCATTGAACAAAATCGTATTGAGGCGTTCTTTTAATACAATACGGCTGGGTAGCCCAGTGCGTGAGTCAATACGGTAGCTTTCAGTTAAGCGACGTGCTTGTTGATGGAGTTTGTTTTCCATCTGAGTGTTCATACTATCGAGGTCAGCGACCGCATTTCTGACTAAGTTGAGTAGTGGCGATACCGTTGAGTCACGCTTGAAATCTTCACAACGAAACTCATTAATCTCGTCCGACTCTCTCATCGCAATATAAGTCAGGCTGTGATGCAGTATCTCTTGACGATCGTCGCTGCGATATAGTTCGCCCATGCAGTATGCACCACACGCGTTTACTATCCCTTCAAATGGTTTGAGCTCAAGTTTACTGTCGATAAACTCTAGTCGAGAGACACAGTTATAGATGATCACAGATTCAGGCTGATGTACGGCAAGCATCTCAGCGCCGTGACGCACTTTTTCTGCGGTCAAAGAAGGATGGTTATAACAAAATTGGGCCTCTTCGCCGACATGCCAAGGGCTATCAAACTCAATACTACCATCATCATTAATACGTAGAGGTGTCGAGATGCACTTCTTTCTGCCGAGCTCTCGATACAGAGGGAAGCTCATCAACTGACTAAAAGGGAGATCTTTACCATCAGCAAGGTAATGTTTGAACACCTCGATAGCCGGCTTGTCATTCAAGGCATATAAACGATTTCCAACTGCGTGTGTCACTCGCAATTTCATCCCAATGGGATTCCACTCTGAATACGCGTCCGACCAAACCTTTAAGCTAGGGTTAGTCAATGCAACCGCAACACAAGCATGTTGATAAGTTTGCCCATTATGCATAACCCAACGGCCATATTCATTCTCATGACATAACCCACCAGCCACAGGTAAGGCGTAAGGCAAGCTTTCAAAGGCGCTATAAATAGGATAATCACGCCCTTCAACCTGATCGCACAAGCTGATAACCGTTTTGGTTTCTTCTGTAAGGCTTAATTGAGAAGCGAGATCTTGGCTGTCTTGGTTTGGGTTTCCGGTAAACTTCTGAACTGTAGACGTTAAATGGGTATCGTTAAATTCACTGACGACGACTAAGGTACATTCATGCTTCAGGCTGTTATCACAGATAACATAACGGGCGCTCTGACCTATTAACGTCGCATGCTCTATGCGATTGAGGGCTAAATCTGCAATTCGACGAGCGATATCAGAAGACTGAGCAGAGAAAATTTGAATAAAGTATTGTTTGCTGTCACACCACTCTCGCTGTTCAAATTGAGACTTAAATAATTCCTCAGTATTTACGAGAAATGTAAATGTTTGCATGCCAACCCTTGTACGAAATCGAGTGAAATGAGAACCCGCAACTACTATGAAACAAAAATTTCGATAAAAAGTAGTCGCCAATTATCCTAGCCTAAACAGGCATTGAACTGTGACTAATGTAACAATTCAATATCATAAATGCGACCCATTAAACTTACCATAATCATTACGTTAATCGTATGAGATCACTAAGTTGCTCTATTTCAACATCAGGCAACACTGTTACCTTGGAGGAAGAATATAAATTGGAACCAGTATCATTAAACCAGCATGCTTGGAAACCATTTATCTTAGCTCCATAGACATCGGTTCTAAGATGGTCACCAACATGGAGAATATTCTCAGCGTCGCAATTTAGGTACTGCTGAGCTTTATCAAACATATCTGGGTAGGGTTTTGCTCTGCCATCAGGGCCAGCTTTAAGGATTAATTGGAAGTACTGCCCCAAGCCAATTTTATGTGGGTCGACATTGCCATTAGTAATCGCAACTAAAGGAATACGTTGGCTCAGCTCAGCCATCACTCGATGCGTTTCTTGTGGCACATCCACCTGATTACGCAGCCACAAAGCGTGTTCTATGCCTTCACGAGCCGCTTGTTCTGCTTGCTGCTGAGAATACCCCAGTTGTAACAAACCACGCTTAATCTGTGTTTCACGCCAGACAGTGACATCATGCTTTAACGCTGGGTTTTCAAAGGCGACTTGCTGTTTGATACCTTGCCACTCTTCTAACGAAAGAGAAGCAGACACAGGATGCTTTTGATAAAGCCACTGCGCCATCTCTTTCTCAACCTTCATGATCACAGGCCAGTTGTCGTACAAGGTATCATCCAAATCAAAGGTCATGGCTTTGATGGGCTTTAACCCTCGATAAATTCGCATAGTTAAACCTTTAATCTAGTCTTTATTCTTCTTACGAGCTCTTGGATGAGCTTGGTCATAAGCTTGTGCTAAATGTTGATAGTCTAAGTGGGTATATATTTGAGTGGTCGAGATATCCTCATGACCTAACATCTCTTGTACAGCTTTTATATGTTGGCTCGACTCTAATATGTGGGAGGCAAAAGAGTGACGCAACTTATGTGGGCTAACACGACTAGCTACACCTTGCTTCGCTCCCCACTCTTCCATTCTTTTTTGAACACTGCGATGAGAGATACGAGTCCCTAACTTCGAGACAAACAAAGCGACTTCACCATCATTCGCAAGGTTTCCTCGTACTTTTAGCCACTTATCGACCCACTCTTTGGCATATCCTGAAAATAAAGCCTTACGTTCCTTGTCCCCCTTACCTATCACTCGGATTTCACCTCGATGAAAACAGACATCTTTTATATTAATACTGACCATTTCAGTCAAACGTAGTCCAGCACCATACATCACTTCCATCATCGCTCGGTCACGAATCGATAGCGGGTCATCCTCGTTTACGTCAAGCAGCTGCCCGACTTCATCAACATCGAGGTTTTTAGGCAAAGGACGCTGTTTGCGAGGTGCTGAAACCCCTTTAGCAGGATTGGCGGTCATTTCGCCACGCAAGACAAGGAAATCAAAGAAGCTGCGCAGTGACGATAAGCGAGTCGCAATACTGCTCGCTTTCATTCCTTCGCGCATGCCTTTACTTGCAAGTTGTCTTACCCACGCCGCATCGACTTGTCCCCAGTCCGTTAGTCCCAGAGTGACTAAATGAGCGGCCATGGTTTCAAGTTGTTGTTTGTAGTTACGTTGGGTGTGTAAGCTGAGTCCCTTCTCACTTCTAAGATATTCATAGAAGCGAGAAAGCGGCTTTTGAAGGCTGTTAGGAAGAGGTATTTTGGGCTCTAGGCTCATTATTTATCTGCCAAGGTAAGGTGTCCGCCAAATGAGCGACAACAAGTGCTAAATGGCGTAAAAAGAGCGTGTCCATATGAGGCTGGAAGTGTCCGCCATCTTCACTAGAAAAAGCGAGTACACCCAGTGGAGATCGCTTAGCAAGGGGTAGCACTACATAAGAGCCTAGCTCTGGAACTGGATAATCACCAAACAAATCGTGTCTGTCTGCCTTTCTCAATCGCCCTAGATAAGCATCTTTGCCATTGAAATGGTTAAGTGCAAATTTAGAGTAACGCTCTTCATTCAGCTGATAAAAACCTAATTGTGAGAGAACTCGTACATGAGCCTTAAGCCCTAATTCCAACGCTTTTTGTTCAACAGCCTTGATAACCTGAATGAAGTCACTGCATTTCAACACTTGAGTTTGCAGATCCATGAATTCATAGAAAGTTTTATCGTTATTCGCCGCTAGTGACATCAGGCCAGTGATCTCTTCTTCCAGCTCTTCGATTCTATGACGCTGACGTTTAAGCTGAATCTCCACCAGAGAAACAGCGCCCTGCTCAACATTATTAATAGCAAGGCGATCAACCAAATCTTTCCTGTTTTGAAAGAAATCTGGGTTATCACGTAAATATTCCGCAACCACCTCTGCAGTCAGAGTGTCGCCTTCAACGTAAGACAAAACCTATCCTTTATTTTTTATAAATCTATTTGTTATATCGTTATTAGCAAGAAAGCTGACCATCAAACACATGCGTTGCTGGGCCAGTCATCAACAGAGGTTTCCCAGGGCCTTGCCAGCTAATATGTAAGTCACCACCAGGTAGACGAACCTTCACATTCTCAGCCAGTAAGCCTTGTGTTATACCAACAGCAACTGCACCACATGCGCCACTGCCACACGCCTGAGTTTCACCCGCACCACGTTCGTAGACACGCAAGCGAACCTCTTCACGGTTAACAACTTGCATAAAGCCAGCATTAACACGCTCAGGAAAACGTTCGTGAGATTCAAGCAGCGGACCTAAGGTATCCACATCTGCTGTATCGACGTCATCAACTACAGTAACCACATGTGGGTTACCCATGCTAACAGCACCACTGAACAAGGTGTGTACATCCGTTCTTAGGATATACGTCTTTTCTGGCTGCTTCGCCTTAAATGGAATCTTGCTCGGTTCGAACTCAGGAATACCCATGTTGACAGTGATTAAATCATTGTCTTCAATCTTAAGAACCATTTTCCCTTTCTTGGTGCTCACGTTGATGCTGTACTTATTCGTTAAGCCTTTCATGCGAACGAATCGAGCAAAACAACGTGCACCATTGCCACACTGCTCCACTTCACTGCCATCTGCATTAAATATGCGGTAATGGAAGTCAGTTTCAGGATCATAGGGAGCTTCAACTACAAGTAGCTGGTCGAAACCCACACCAGTGTGACGATCCGCCAAACGACGGATCAAATCTGGAGAAAAGAAAATATTTTGAGTAATGCAGTCCACGACCATGAAATCATTGCCCAAACCATGCATTTTAGAAAAGTGGAAGTGCATAACGCTTAAAATTACTCCGGAAGAATGTTTTCAAGTTCCCACAGACTCGTAAGCTCTTCACGCTGACGAACCAAATGAGTTTTATCGCCATCAACCATCACTTCTGCCGCACGCGAACGAGTGTTGTAGTTAGATGACATTGCGAAGCCATAAGCACCTGCTGAACGAACAGCCAATAAATCGCCCTCTTCAAGAACAAGGTCACGATCTTTACCTAGGAAGTCACCCGTTTCACATATGGGGCCAACTAAATCGTAAGTCACAGCTTCACCCTGACGTGGGCTAACTGGAACAATATCTTGCCAGGCTTGGTAAAGTGCAGGGCGCATTAGGTCGTTCATCGCTGCATCGATAATGGCAAAGTTCTTATGCTCAGTTGGCTTCAGGAACTCGACTTTCGTTAATAATACACCAGCGTTAGCAGCAATCGCTCTTCCAGGCTCGAAAATCAGCTCTAGATCAGAATGATTGTCTAGGCGAGCCAATAGGGCTTTCGCGTAGTCAGAAGGCTGTGGTGGTAATTCATCACGATAAACCACACCTAAACCACCACCAACATCAAGGTGTTTGATGTTGATACCGTTAGCACGCAGTTGGTCGATAAGAGCAAGCAGACGATCGGTTGCATCGATGAAAGGTTCAATATCCGTTAGCTGAGAACCGATGTGGCAATCAATACCGTGGATAGACAAATTATCGAGTGTTTGTGCAAACGCATAAACAGCTGGAGCACGGTCGAAGGCAATACCAAATTTGTTATCACGCAGACCTGTAGAAATGTAAGGGTGAGTATTTGCATCAACATCTGGGTTGATACGCAGTGAAATCGGCGCTTTAACACCAAGTTCACCAGCCACTTTATTCAGTCGCTCTAGTTCTGGTTCAGACTCAACGTTGAAACACTTAATATTCAACTCAAGCGCACGCTTCATTTCAGCGGCTGTTTTGCCGACACCAGAGAACACAACTTTCGCCGGATCGCCACCTGCAGCAACCACACGCTCTAGCTCACCGCCAGAAACGATGTCAAAACCTGAGCCCAAACGAGCCAAAGTATTCAATACGCCGAGGTTCGAGTTAGCTTTAACGGCATAACACACCAAGTGTGGATGCTCACCTACCGATGAGTCAAACGCGTTCCAGTGACGCTCTAATGTGGCACGAGAATATACATACAGCGGTGTACCATATTGCTCTGCTAGTTGTGAAAGTGCGACGTCCTCAGCCCAAAGGTGGCCATCTTCCTGATAGTTGAAGTAATCCAAAGTTCTTATCCCTTATAAATAACAATTTCTGCGTGTTTCACTTATTGTGATTGTTCAGTCTGTTGAACTTCATCAGGATCATACAAAGGACCCGTTTGACCACAACCAGAAAGTCCAATAACGGACACCATAAACAAAGCGGTAATTAGTTTTTTCATTTTGCACATCGTGATTATTAACTCAATGCCCCCTATAATCGCACCACACTCAGGAAAAGCAATAGGATAGAAAGGATGAACGAGACTGAATTTCATAAGTTGGTCGATATACAGATGCAAAACATCGAAGAAGCGATCGATGAATCAGAGGCAGATATTGATTACGAAGTGACTGGTAACGTGATGACGTTGGAGTTTGAAAACCGCAGCCAAATTATCATCAATCGCCAAGAACCAATGCGTGAGATCTGGTTAGCATCTAAATCAGGCGGCTTTCACTTCAAGCTAGTTGACGACAAGTGGACATGTTCAAAGACGGGCATGGCGTTGTTTGAGATGGTCAAAGAAGAGTGCGAAAAGCACGCAGATGAAGAGATTAATTGGGTCTAATCATTTGTAAGCAAAACTAAAAAGGAGTGAATCAATCACTCCTTTTTTAATATCAATCAGTCAAGATTAGATATTGACTATCTTTGAGCTCCGAGAAGCTAAAGTCGCATCATTACGATATGGCACCACATAAGAGTTACCTTCTTCAGGGTGAACAATTTGGTAGTACTGAGGTAGGTTAAAGTTAATCAACTTAGACGACACCTTCGACTCATCTTTCACTGAAGTGTAGAAAGAATTCACGCTTGCGATCATCTCATCTTTTTCACCGCTGTACTGGTGATACACCTCGACCTGATTCGACTCGTCCAATACATAAATATTGAAACCTTTGTCGGTATCCTCAAAGAAAAATTGAATTAAACCTTCACTCGCAAAACCATCAACCACTTCTGGTAGCTGATACTCTTGCTCTTTATCGAGCATCAGTAAAGGTGAGCCCTTCAGCTTATTCGTCGAGATACTACGATAGAAATCGACCGAGTTTTCCAGCATCTGCACCGATACACCACGACGTTCAAAGAACAGACCAAACATTTTGTTTGCCAGGCGAATAGCTTTAAATCGGCGGCGTTTCTCTGGCTCAATTGGTTTCAATCGTAAATCGATACACTCGGCAAGCAGTTGATACACCATATTACGCATCACACCGCGTAGGTTTTTGCTGTAACAGAACACATCAACCGACTCTGGCGGCAACGCATCCTGGTGCATTTTACCCAGTACCGTCTTCAGCGCGTCCAACATCGCGGTTTCACCTTGGAAATGAAGTGTACGAACTTCATGCCAAGAGTTCCGATAAACCAAATCGACACTGCCAACTAAACTCTTACCTTCTTCACCAAAACTGAAAATATCGGCATTCTTAAGATCCACTTTTAATGCGCGACCACTTAATTCAGACGTCGGGTCTTTTTCAAAGTTGATGAACAGCGCCAGTTGGCTTATCTCACACGGGCTCGCCAGTGCCTGCATACTCGGACGACGCTTACGCAAAGAGAAGGTATTACGTAGATCGCTCACCATTTGATAAAATTTATCGATATCAATATGAGCATCTCGAACCACAGAGTGCAAACGCGTCGACTCTGTAATTAGGCCATTAAAGAACGACCAAGCAACCAACTTACTCAAGTACTCATGGTGCTCAAGTGAAGGCTGACCGAGAATGCGATGTGCAATCAAAGGCTGTTTGTACAAGTACCAACCCGCTTTATTTGACTGACCTTGACGAACTTCGATAAAGCTCAAATCAGGCTCATGGAGATCCGGGGATATTTGTGGATTCAGTAGCGTCACTTTGCCTGGTAACACCTCAAACGCAGCGTAAAGTTTACGTGCCAAGATACTGATATCTTGCGGGCTGATAGCTGAAGTGATGTCGTTACGACGTGCAAATTGAATCAGGTTACGATAGCTCAGCATCAAGGCATCAAGTAGGGCATGGTGCACCACTTTAACCTGCTCAACCTTCCAGTTACGGCGGTTGTCGAGCTCAGCAATGGTTTCATGTCCCCAGTTCCAAGATTTAGTCATCTCGGTTAAGGCTTCACGACGCCATGCGACTGAACCAATACCCGCATCTCGTGACAACTTCTCGTGGGTTTTAAGATAGAAGCAGCGTCTCACCAAATCCAATCGAGTATGGTCATTAATACGTTCTAGATAGCGCGTTACCTTCTCAAGCATCAGATAGTAGCTATCCATGCCATATAGATCCGGTTCATCTGCGAAGAAACGACGCTTGGTGTCAATACTAAGCAGTTGGGTGTTTGGGTATTCCCATGAATACGCCTCTAACAGGATCGCCTTCAATACCGATTTATACGGTGAGTCGATACTCTTATAGAGCTGCCATAGGTTTGAACCAAAGTACTCTTCAGCAGGAATACTGTTCAGCTTGCCGAAATCGATCCACTGCGAGCAATCAAGATAACCATCATTACATAAACCTTGGACATACTCGTCGTAGCACTCCTCCATTTCTGGCGGGATGATTTGCCACAACAAACGCTGGCCAGCCAAACGAACGGCTGAGCGATAGAACTCATCAAGCAGTAGTAAGTGCTGTGAAGAACCACAGTTATCACCGGTCATCTCTTCAGAATGATTCGAGCGGAAACGCTGTTCATCCATCAAAAAGAAGTTCGCTTCAACCCCTAAGGTTTCAGCCCAATCAGTAATCAGCAGACATTTATTGGTCAGGCTATCGCGAGATGCGCCATCCATATCAGGAGAAACACACACCCAGATATCGAGATCACTTGAAGTGCTTTGGCCAATAGACGAAGTACTACCCATGGTGTACAAGCCCAATATTGCAGGTTCACCGGCTTCGATAAGTTTGCCGCCCAGAGTTAATTCAGTATCAGAGACAAATTGCTTTTGGAATTCATTAAGCGTGAAGCTACGAATTCCGAAAGGAACCTGTTGGTCATAGTAACCAGGCATCATCGGGTGGTTGAAGTGAAGCAGCGCGGGGATAAGGTTAACAACTCGCTGGCCCTGCACATTCATCAACGCCAACGCACGATCAATGCGTTGCTGATTTAGATTGTCTAATCGTTGAATCAAAGTTTGAGTGTAAGCCTGCAAGGTAAGTCCTTGGTTTGAGATTAAGTGTACTTCTGTTTAGTTACTGAACGAAAGCAGCAACAAAACGTGATCAATTTAACACTTTTACCCTTATCGGTAAAGCAAAGGACGCCGTCATACTTACGAATCCCTTGATGACTGAAAGTAAAACTCGCGGCGCCGTAGTGTCCTCTTTATTGACTATTTCTAATAATAGCCCATGTTTCAAATGAGATACCAATCACACTATTTTGGTGAACTCATGAAATTCCCTCTGCTATCAAAGTATCGAATGATCAAACAGTAAGAATTTTGGCCTCACAATGGTAGGATTAGCCTATTACAGAACCTATATCGGAAACACCATGACAAATTCAGCACCAATCCGTATCGCGACCAGAAAAAGCCCTCTTGCCCTTTGGCAGGCATACTTTGTAAGGGATGCACTGCAAGCTGCTCACCCTGGTTTAGAGGTTGAGTTGGTAACTATGGTGACCAAAGGTGACATCATCCTAGACACGCCACTTGCTAAAGTAGGCGGTAAAGGGCTATTCGTTAAAGAACTTGAAGTAGCAATGCTAGAAGGTCGTGCTGACCTAGCGGTTCACTCAATGAAAGACGTACCGGTCGACTTCCCTGAAGGTCTAGGTCTAGTAACTATTTGTGAACGCGAAGATCCTCGTGATGCTTTCGTTTCAAATACATACAACAACATCGATGAATTACCACAAGGTGCTGTCGTAGGTACATGTAGCCTACGTCGTCAATGTCAGTTGCTAGAATACCGCCCAGATCTAATCATCAAGGAGCTGCGCGGCAATGTAGGTACTCGTTTAGGTAAACTCGATGATGGTCAATACGATGCGATCGTGTTGGCGGCAGCTGGCCTTAAGCGATTAGAGCTAGAAGAGCGTATCCGTAGCTTTATCGAACCTGAACAGTCTCTACCTGCTGTAGGGCAAGGCGCTGTTGGTATTGAGTGTCGTCTAGATGATGAACGTCTAATCAAGCTTCTTGAGCCACTGAACCACAAAGACACAGCCGATCGTGTGCTATGCGAACGTGCAATGAACCTAACTCTAGAAGGTGGTTGTCAGGTTCCTATCGGTAGCTACTCATTATTAGATGGCGATAATATCTGGTTACGTGCATTAGTAGGCGAACCAGATGGTTCTAAAATGGTTCGTGGTGAGATCTCTGGCCTTCGCAAAGATGCAGAAGCACTTGGCGTTACTCTGGCAAATCAATTGCTGGATGATGGCGCGAGAGAAATCTTAACCAAGCTATACGCAGACCAAGAATAACTATGACAGTGTTGGTGACTCGTCCCGGTTCAGAGGGACAATCGCTTTGCCAACAACTAGCGGATGAAGGGATTCAAGCAATCCATCATCCGCTTATTCGTATCGTTGATAATCCAGACTCTGCCGATTTAAGCACTCAGCTCAATAACAGCGATATCATTATTGCAGTCAGTCACCATGCTGTGACTGCGGCTCAAAGCATCCTTTCCCAAACCTCATCTATTTGGCCGACTTCGCCGCTTTATCTTGGCGTTGGTCAAAAAACTGCGCACGTTTTAAGCAAAATATGTAAACAAAAAGTAAACTATCCCAAAGTGAGTGATAGTGAACATCTTCTTAAACTTACTGAACTTAATGGTGTCGATAATAAATCCATTTTGATACTACGTGGTAACGGTGGGCGTGAGCTCATTAGAGATTCTTTACTCAATCGAGGTGCAAAAGTCTCTTATTGTGAGACCTACCGTAGAGAATATATTCCTATTAGCGACCACAATACCTATCAAACATGGATAAACAAAAAAACGTCCAAAGTTGTCATCACTAGTCAGGAACAATTGGAGTATCTCTGCTCAATTACCCCTGATGAGTATTTGGCTTGGCTTTCAACAAGACATCTATTTGTCCCAAGCCAGCGCATTGTAGAACGAGCACAACAACTCGGCTTCTCAAACGTGACCAATACTCACAGTGCTACGAACCAAATATTACTGGCTGCTCTCCGGCCCTAGCTAGAACAGGAAATAAGCATGACAAGCAAAAAAAATAATGAGCATATTGAACCTGAAAAGAAACAAGACACTCAGCCAGTAGTTGTTGAAAACGAAAAAGCTGACTCTACAGAGACAAAACAGCCCGAACAAAAACTTGATGCCTCTGCGTCAAATACCGCTCAAAATGAACAGCCTCCTCAAGCTGAACATAAAGAGCAAATAGAGAAAGCGGAAAAGCAAGGTAAGCGCGGTGTCAAACTAGGCGCTATTGCGATCGCTATTTCTATTATTTTCAGCGGCGGCATCGCGTTTCAAATGCAGCAAAAGAGCGCTGAGTACTCGGCTCAAATCGCTGCTCTTCAAGCACAACTGCAAAATACTCAATCTGCAGTAAATAAAGACCTACAAACCATCAAGCAAGAGACAATCCAAGAAGCATCACATGCGGTGGAGAAAACTCAAGTAGTGCAATCTCAGCAACAGAAAAGCATTCAAAGCCTACAGCTAGCGGTTGCTGACGTTAAAGGTCGTCGTCCAAATGACTGGTTGCTTGCTGAAGCTGATTACCTTGTGAAACTTGCTGGTCGCAAACTGTTCCTAGAGCATGATGCCGTTAGTGCCACCAAACTAATGGAAAGCGCCGATCAACGTATCGCCGCACTGAATGACCCAAGCTTGGTCTCTCTTCGTCAATCAATGACCAATGACATTACTAAACTTCGCACTATCCCTCTAATCGACCGTGATGGCTTAGTTCTTCGTATCACAAGCCTACAACAACAAGTCGATACTCTACCGCTTGCCAATGCGATTCTTCCAGAAGCTGCGGTTGTTGAGAAAAAAGCCGTATCGCAAGATATCAATGATTGGCAGAACAACCTGATGACGTCGATGAAAGATTTCTCAGAAAACTTCATCACCTTCCGCAGTCGTGATGGAGAAGTCATTCCTCTACTATCACCAGAGCAGCACTTCTACCTACGTGAAAATATCAAAGGCAAACTAGAGACAGCCATTCGCGCAGTCTACAAAGAGCAAGGCGATATCTACAGTGCAGCACTGCAAACAGCTAACGAGTGGTCGAAGTCGTACCTAAACCAAGATAACAACTCAGTGATTGAGTTCGAAAAGGCGATTAAACAGTTAAGTGAGCAAAATATTTCTGTGAAATACCCGGTAAAGCTTGAGTCTCAAAATGAGTTGTCAGATGTCATTCGTGAACGTCTACGCCGTGAGGTAACGGTAATGACCTCGGAGGAGAAATAATGATTCGTTTGATTTTTCTTTTTCTCGTTCTAGGTGCTGGGTTAATTGTTGGTACTCAGTTCTCTGGTCAACAAGGCTACGTTCTGATCTCAATTGCGAATAAGACCATTGAGATGAGCGTGACAACACTGGTTATCTTTGTCATTGCTCTTCTAGCTGCTCTATTCGGCTTAGAGTACCTATTTAAAAAGCTTATGTACGCAAGCTCGACAACTTGGAACTGGTTCAGTGTTCGTAAATTAAAGCGCTCTCGTCGTTATACCAATGAAGGCATCATCAAGCTTCTTGAAGGTGACTGGAAAGGCGCAGAGAAGAAGGTAACTCGTTGGGCTAACCACCACGACATGCCGCTACTTTGTTATTTAGTCGCTTCTCAAGCTGCTCACGAACAAGGCAATACAAGTGAGCGTGATAAGTACATCGAGCTTGCTAGCCAACAAGAGGACTCTCTATTGGCAGTTGAGCTAACGAAAGCAAAACAACAGATCAGTGAGTCAAACTACGAAGCCGCATTCGATACACTTTCAACATTGAAAGGTTCGTACCCGAATAACACCGCCGTACTTGGCCTGCTAAAAGCCACTTACATGCAGCTTAAGCTGTGGCAGCCACTGTTAGAGCTAACGCCTAAGCTGGCTAAGAACAAGCTTCTTACAGCTGAAGAGCAAGTTGAGTTGGAACAGAAAGCACAATGTGGTTTGCTTCATGATGTGGCACAGCAGCAAGGTAGCGAAGGTTTAATCAGTCATTGGAATAAGCTTTCAAGAAAGCAAAAACAAAGCTCTCACCTTGTTTCCTGTTTTGTGAAGCAACTGATCGCTCGTAAAGCTGATTCAGAAGCCTTCACAGTGATTAAAGAAAACATTGCGAAGAGTGGTTCAAATGAGCTCTACATGTTGCTTCCTGAGTTAAATCTTGCCGATCACCATCCTGTAGTAGTAATGCTAGAACGTGCTATCACTAAAGACGGTTGCAATGCCGAGGCACACAGCGCATTAGCTCAGTTCTACCTAAGAGAACAGAAGTGGGCAGAAGCACAAAGTCACTTTGAAAAAGCACTGGCACTTCGCTCTAGTGTTTCAGATTACGGATACCTATCTGATGCACTAGAAAAGCAGAACCTAACGAAAGCAGCTCACGAGGTTTCTCGTAAAGCGCTTGCTCTAGTTCAACCAGCGTAATTCAAAGCAACTCAAACTAAGCCGATGTCTAGCATCGGCTTTTTTGTATCTGTTATTTGCCCATAGATAACTTCTACAACACATATAAACCAAACTCATCGAACCCACCACCAAACCAACTACTCGTCTTTGGGCGACTCGTGGCACCAGACCTCGCGTGGTAAAACAGCAGCAATTTGAGTACGTTTATGTGTTTGGTTCAATGTGTCCTAGAAGAGGAATTGGTGAAGCCATAGTGGTTCCTTGGGTTAACAAGGACATAATGACAAATCACTTAGAGCAGATATCTAAGGCTACTGAAAAAGGACGTCATGCCGTCGTGATAATGGATGGTGCAGGGTGGCATACCGATGATATTACGAGAGAGTTTAATACCAATTCCGTTAATTTTGTGATCTAATGTGATTTCTTAAAAGGAGTCCTTATGAAGCATGATTTTCCGAGTCTGATTAATTCCACATCCAATGCTCGACTTAGAATGCGTTATTTATCCGTTTCTCATTTTGTTGACGGTAAAAGCCGCACTCAAATAGCTAAGTACCTTAAAGTTAGCAGAGTAAGCGTCAACAAATGGGTCAAAGCATATCTCGACAATGGTCTTGAAGGACTTCAAGAGAAACCACATTCAGGTAGACCTCATCGCCTAACAGACGAGCAAAAGTCACAACTCAAAGAATATGTTATCGAACATGCCGTAAATGAGAATGGCGGTCGCCTTCAAGCGAGAGACATTGGGCGCTATATAGAAAGCAACTTCAATACATCCTATAAAAAGTCGGCGCTCTATCAGTTATTACATGACATAGGCTTGAGTTGGATTACTACTCGTTCCAAACATCCTAAGCAATCAATTGAAGCTCAAGAAGCTTTTAAAAAAACTCCCAATCGAAACGATCCTTAAGATCCCTGGTCACATCCCCTTAAAAGATGTTCAAATATGGTTTCAGGATGAAGCTAGATTTGGTCAACGCAATACAACAACGCGAATATGGGCGGAGAAAGGTACGCGCCCTAGAGTAGTACAACAACAGCAATTTGAGTATGCATACCTTTTCGGAGCTGTATGTGTCACGACAGGAGAAGCTGAAGCTATAGTGGCTCCTCTGAGCAATATGGAAGCAATGAAAGAGCAACTCAGATTAATTTCTCAAGCCACACCAGTTGGCAAGCATGCAGTTGTGATCATGGATCAAGCGAGTTGGCACCAAAGCTATCTTGCAGATGAATTTGAGAACCTCACCATAATTCATATACCACCTTATTCTCCCGAACTTAACCCTATAGAACAGGTATGGAGTTGGCTCCGTCAAAATGAAGTAGCAAACAGGTGCTTCGAAAACTATGACGATATCGTAGAGACATTATGTAGAGCGTGGAATAGGTTTTGTGAAGATAAAAGCAGAGTCATCTCACTCTGCTTTAGAGATTGGCTAAGACTGATAAGCTAATTAACGGAATTGGTATAATAACGTCAGTACTATTA
>NZ_JBFRQW010000052.1:0-43132 GCF_041472735.1 Vibrio sp. 10N.261.46.E11 | reverse complement strand
CCTTCAAACCAGTCATGATGGGAGCCGTCAATTTGGATAAGTTCACCCAAGCAATCACGACGGTAACGTGGCTGATAGACTCGAGGTTTTCGTTGTGCATGTGGAAGCCACAGTCCGTCGGCGATCATCCATTGACGTAAAGTTTCGTTCGATACGGGTAAGTTGTGCAGCTCAGATAATTTTTCTTGAGCGAGTGTTGGTGAAAAGTCGCTGTAGTTTTCGCGGACAAGGCTTAACACCGCGTTTCGATAATCACTGGAATACCTATGGTTGCTAGGCTTACCGCGAGCGCGATGAGCCAATCCGCTTGCGCCGTATTTACGAAGTCGGTTCATCAAGCGTTGGATATGACGGACACTCAAGCAGAGAATCTCAGCAGCATCAACTCGACGTATCCGTCGCTGACACACATCTTCAATTACTTTAAAACGATTGATCTCTGAATCACTCATAGTCACCAGCATGTTGTTATGTCCATAGCGTTACCAATATCAATTAAGTCTAGTGGTGATGAGCTAAAGGGACATTTTAACTTTGGAAAATAGTGACATTACAACTTTGCGCCTACACTTTCAGTGCGCATTATGTATATTATGTTAAATTGAGTTTGGTGTTTATAAGACAGGTATCTTTATGTGATGCCCTGCCTCTTGTTTGACTACTAAACTGACGTTCTATTTAACAGCAAGTCTATTTACCATAAAATACCTAATAAACATATTTCCTAATCTTCGATTAAGAATACGTTTATTAGACTTCAAGCATTAACCTATCAATTGCTTCAATGATCTCTTTGGTTCTTACAGGTTTGGTAATGAAATCATTCATACCGACATCTAAACAAGAAAATTTATCTTCTACTGATGTGTGTGCCGTTAGCGCGACGATTGGTGTTTTGATGTTTGCGTCTCTCATGTATTTGGTTGTGGTTATTCCGTCCATAACTGGCATCGACACATCCATCAAGATAATGTCTATCGGATCATTACCTCTTTCGACAAAGCCAATGGCTTCTTCACCGTTGCTTGCGATGAAAACTTCGTGGCCTTGCCGCGCAAGGATCAATTGAATCACCATCTGATTCGTTGGGTTGTCTTCAACAACTAACACTGAATAACGGGTTCTTGGAACTTGCGAGTATTTATCTTCTGCAGCATGATCTTGATTGTTCGTCACTCTCGTTAAAACTGGTAACCGCACTTCAAATTTCGAGCCTTTTCCTGGCTCACTCCCGACCGATATACGCCCGCGCATCAGTTCTACTAGTCGTTTTGTTATTGCTAAACCTAAGCCGGTGCCACCAAATCTACGTGTGATTGTGCTATCGGCTTGCACGAACGGACTGAATAATGACGAAAGTTGCTGTGAGCTGATGCCAATTCCGGTGTCTTCTACGCTAATACGGAATGAACTGTGCTGGTATGTAATAGAAACATGTACATGCCCGTGTTCAGTGAACTTTATTGCGTTACCAATGAGATTAAAAAGGATCTGTGCTAAGCGACTTGGGTCGATGTAATGTAGTTCACCTTCTGGAATGTCGCTAGTTAGGGTTAACGACAACCCTTTATCGTCTGCTATCTTCTTTTGTTCAGATAAAACAAAAGTTACAGTGTCTCTTGCGTTGCTCCATTGAGGAGCCAACGAGAAGCATCCAGATTCAATCTTTGAAAAGTCCAATACATCACTGATGATCGCCAATAGGAGTTCAGATGATGTACTCATATTTAACAATATAGACTGTTGTTCATCATTCAGCGGTGTGGACTTTAGCGTGTCGATTAAGCCTATGGTAGCGTTTAGCGGCGTTCTTAACTCATGACTCATCATTGCTAAGAATTCAGATTTGGCTTTGTTGGCTCTTTCTGCGTCTTTTCTTGCTGCTACGAGTTCTGCTGTACGTTCTCGGACTGTCGCTTCAAGTTTTTCTTTGTTTTCAATATCGAAAACAGCACGCTCAATCAGCGGTCGAAATCGGTTTAGAGTGGCTTTGGTTTCAATACTAAAGTGTTTGGTATTGGAATGGATAAAGATGATAACGGATTGTGTTAGCCCGCTATCAATACCAGTAATCAGTACGGAGTTAATTTGGTCTAGGATAATGGGATGCAAAGTGCTGAATTCACCCAGAGATTTGGGTTCAAAAAGAATGGCACATTCTCCATTAATGACTCGCGATAGCTTGCCACAATCTGTCCAATTCATTTGTTCGAATACTTTGTTATTGGTTAACAGGGTTTTGAAACTACCTTCATTCCCTACTCTTGATACCACAATAAAATCATCAAACTTTATGTATTTTTTGAGTGCGAATTCGAGACTAGAAAATATTTCAGATATGTTACTCGCCTTACTGATCGCAGAGATAGTCGATAGGATCACCCTATTCTCTTCAGCTAATTTACGTTCACGGACCTTTAGTTTTTGGAGTTCAATACGAGCTTCTTGCAGCGCTTCCTGGTCTTCAGTATCCATTACTTTTTCAGCCTATAAAACGTTGCAGACGATACCATCAAATTTCCGTGCGCATTCTCACCACCAGAGAGTCTGCCTTGCTCACCAAACGTAAATGGACATATGTATGGAAGCCCACCAAGTGCGTGATTGATTTGGTCACAAACCTCATCCATATCTTGTTTTAGGTGCAGCATTGGTCCTGCACAGAATATGTTGATCGCCCCTAATTTTTCTTCAAGATCCATATCATTATAGTAAGACGAATGAATGATGTTAGCGGCACGGCTGATAAGTTGTTGCTTAGAGCCTTGCATCAAATAGATGGTGTCACCTTCATTGATATCAGTGAACAACTCGATACCGTTACACTCAGTTTCCCTGATCGAATGCGACAACTTGAAATATGGGTAGTCGTAAGAAGAACCGACCTTTCGACCTAATGGATAAACTGTCGACTTTTCAAAAATATACCCATCATCACTGCCACCTAAATGAAAATTAGTCCATTCATTATAAACGGTGGTCGCAGGCCTATGGTCGATCTCTAACAATATTCGATTTCTTACTTTGGTGACGGTGCCTGAATACTGGGTGGGTGTATGACCGGCGCTAAAAGATGAATAGATGGATTGTGACGCAAAAAACACCGTTAAAGAGACGCCATTAATAGCAAGAGCTTCTTCGGTAAAGATACTCCAATTTCCAGACACTTGATTGTCTGCTGCGCTTCCACCAATAATCGGCACCTCTGTGCCAAATTTGTTATCGATAGCCGCCATCACCTTCTCTTCATTACCAGGGGTGGAATGGAGCAAGATAAGATCGGGTATTTCACCTTCTCGGTTGGCGTTCTTTAATGCTTTATCGATGGCGCTGAACGTACTACGTTCTATGGAATCGCCAAAGTGACTGATGCCGGTACCGTAGGCATTGATCCCGGAATCATAGATGATGAGTATCCCAATCACAGGGCCTGAATGGAACCCTGTTTCGGTCATAATACCGTGACAAGTGGTGCAGCCGTGTATTGGTGTATTCGGGAGCGCATCTACGAAATATCTCTGCACAGCAAGTGTGGAGTACTCTTCGGTGCAGTAGCAGATAAGACAGGCAATATCGTCAGGGTTTGCCACCCCACTGAGCAGCTCATCTACTGCGATTTTATCGTCTAGGGAATAAGAGACTTTTGATAGAAATTTCATAGATCTCGGAAGATTTTATTAATGCTCTCTTTATAACACTTTTATACAATCTATTTCACTGACTTAGTACATATTTCTATCAAAAGAATTGAGGTGAGACTAACTCGTTACTGTGTTATTCCTTAGAAAGGTTTACAGAAAGTGTCGATATCTGTTGTGGAAATGTAACCGTTATTGAGGAGTTCTGAGCGTTCGTTCGTAACAGCCAAATTGATGCCCCTTTTTCTTCTAGAGTTCCGCTCTCATTATAGTTAATGATAAATTTACCAGTTTTAGATGTTTCGATCGAATACCCCAGGTTATCACCTGAAATTAAAACATTATGTTTATCAATAGTAATTTGGCAAGGTTTAGAAATTATACAGTTTACTGTTTCGTCATTATCGTATGTCACTGTTCTCCAAGTAAATGCAGCTATTAAAATAACCAACATGACGATAATTTGAACAAGCCTGCCTTTTGTTAGCTTTTGTGCCGCCATTATAATCTTTACTCCTTGTTACAAAGTTCAAAGTTTTTAAATAAAAATCCAATTCCAGACCAAGCGTAAGGTTACTACTCTGTCATTGATTTGTTAATTCAAGTATAGTGTCGCGTTGAAAATGCCACTTTTTTTTAAAATCAGCAAGTGGAAATAAAGCTCTGAATAGGCTGAATTTCCTTTTCTAATTTGGGTGGCATTACGACGCGAGTCGTGTTGGAAGTAAAGTGTAGTAAATAAGAAATTGGAAGCATGCAAATGAGCCAAGAAAAGCAGCTTGAACAAAACTACAACTATACGGTCGTCCGTCAATTTACCCTCGTTACAATTTTGTGGGGTATTGTCGGTATGGGCGTTGGTGTTTTGATTGCCGCTCAATTAGTTTGGCCACAGCTAAACTTTGATACGCCGTGGCTGACGTACAGTCGTTTACGTCCCCTGCATACTAATGCGGTTATTTTTGCGTTCGGTACAAGTGCGCTGTTTGCAACATCATATTATGTTGTGCAACGTACCTGTCAGACGCGTCTCTTTGGTGGCCCTCTCGTAGCCTTTACCTTTTGGGGTTGGCAAGCGATTATCCTGTCCGCTGCAATTACTTTACCGTTAGGTTTAACCTCTGGTAAAGAATACGCAGAACTTGAATGGCCAATCGATATTGCTATTACTCTTGTGTGGGTAGCTTATGCGGTCGTGTTCTTCGGAACTATGATTAAGCGTAAGACATCGCACATTTATGTAGCTAACTGGTTCTTCGGAGCCTTCATCATCACGGTTGCCGTGTTGCACATCGTTAACAGCCTGGCTGTTCCTGTATCTGCGTTTAAATCGTACTCGATTTATTCCGGTGCGATCGATGCAATGGTGCAATGGTGGTACGGACACAATGCGGTAGGCTTCCTATTGACAGCTGGTTTCCTAGGTATGATGTATTACTTCGTTCCTAAACAAGCTGGTCGCCCTGTTTACTCTTACCGTTTGTCGATTGTTCACTTCTGGGCTCTTGTGTCTCTGTATATTTGGGCTGGTCCTCACCACCTACACTACACAGCACTTCCAGACTGGACTCAGTCTCTAGGTATGGTTATGTCTTTGGTTCTGTTTGCTCCTTCTTGGGGTGGCATGATCAACGGTATTATGACTCTATCTGGCGCGTGGCATAAGCTTCGCTACGACCCAATCCTACGTTTCCTAATCGTTTCTCTATCATTCTATGGCATGTCGACTTTCGAAGGCCCTATGATGGCAATCAAAACGGTTAACGCACTATCTCACTACACGGACTGGACTATCGGTCACGTTCACTCTGGTGCGTTAGGTTGGGTTGCAATGGTTTCTATCGGTTCGGTTTACCACTTAGTTCCTAAACTATTTGGTCAAGAGCGTATGTACTCTGTATCTCTAATCAATGTTCACTTCTGGTTAGCAACGATTGGTACGGTTTTCTACATTGTAGCAATGTGGATCTCTGGTGTGATGCAAGGTCTGATGTGGCGTGCAGTTAACTCTGACGGTACATTAACTTACAGCTTCGTTGAATCTGTAGAAGCGTCTTACCCGTTCTACTTTGTGCGTTTCTTAGGTGGTTTCATCTTCCTATCTGGTATGTTCTTAATGGCATACAACACGTACAAAACTGTTTCTGCACCTAAAGATAGCCTTAAAGCTATCCCTCAACCGGCTTAAGGAGATTTAGAATGAGCTCAAATTCAAATAATCGCCATGAGTTGGTAGAGAAGAACGTTGGCCTACTGGCGATCTTGATCGTTATTGCTATCAGTTTTGGTGCTTTAGTAGAAATTACCCCTCTTATTTTCCAAAAGCAGACGACTGAACCTGTAGAAAACCTACGCGTTTACTCTGCTCTGGAAATGGAAGGTCGTGATGTTTATATTCGTGAAGGTTGTAACGTATGTCACAGCCAAATGATTCGTCCTTTCCGCTCTGAAACTGAACGTTACGGTCACTACTCTGTAGCTGGCGAAAGTGTTTGGGAACACCCATTCCTATGGGGTTCTAAGCGTACTGGTCCTGATCTAGCGCGTGTTGGTGATCGTTACTCTGATGAGTGGCACCGTGTTCACCTTATCGACCCTCGCGAACTTGTTCCTGAATCAAACATGCCTGGTTTCCCATGGCTTGCTGAGAATGTACTTGATGGCAAATTGACTCAACAGAAGCTTGAACTCTTCCGTAATCAATTTGGTGTTCCTTACACAGACGAACAAATTGCTAACGCTAAACAAGATGTTGAAGGAAAAACAGAGATGGATGCAATCATCGCTTACCTTCAATCGCTTGGCCACGCAATGAAATAAGGAATAATTATGGACATTATTACATTTCAAAGTGTTT
The DNA here is from genome assembly GCF_041472735.1 of Vibrio sp. 10N.261.46.E11. Classification (NCBI taxonomy): domain Bacteria; kingdom Pseudomonadati; phylum Pseudomonadota; class Gammaproteobacteria; order Vibrionales; family Vibrionaceae; genus Vibrio; species Vibrio sp. 10N.261.46.E11. Next base: position 36,637 of record NZ_JBFRQW010000052.1, on the reverse strand, counting down.
GGACTGTTACTGTTTTTGCTTGCTTCATCGGCATCGTTTGGTGGGCATACGGCAAAAACCGTAAATCACGTTTCGACGAAGATGCGAACCTAGTGTTTGCAGACGACGAGCCAGCAACAAGTTCTAAAAATGAAGGAGTGACAAAGTAATGAGTACATTCTGGAGTATCTGGGTTAGTGCGATTACGATTGGTACCCTAATTGGTTGTGCTGTCTTGCTTCGTTGGTGTTTTAAAGATCGAACTGGCGTAGAAGAAGGTCATGATATGGGCCATGAATACGATGGTATTCGTGAGCTTAATAACCCACTACCAAAATGGTGGACATACCTTTTCATCAGTACGATTGTGTTTGCAGCGGTTTACCTTGCTCTATACCCAGGCCTTGGCAACTTTAAAGGTCTACTCGGTTGGACAAGTTCAAACCAAGAAGTTCGTAGTATTGAAGAGTCTCGCTCTGCAATTGCTGCTGCGCAAGCAAACAAGCAGTTAGATGCGTACGCGAAAGAGCTTGATGATGCAAACACCTACTTTGGTGAAGCATTCAGAAAGCTAGCTCACGACGAAAATGGTTTACGTTCTATCCCTGACATTGCATCAGATTCTGACGCAATCAAAGTCGGCCAGCGTTTGTTCCTGCAAAACTGTTCTCAGTGTCACGGCTCTGATGCTCGTGGTCAAAAAGGTTTTCCTAACCTAACTGATGACGCATGGCTATATGGTGGTGAACCACAAGCTATCGTGACAACAATCATGCATGGTCGTGTTGGCCAAATGCCTGGCTGGAAAGATGCACTTGGTGAGCAAGGCGTTAAAGAAGTGGTTAGCTACACGCTTAGCCTTTCTGGTCGTAGCGTAAACGCTCGTGAAGCAGAAGCGGGTAAAGCTCGCTTTGTAGTGTGTGCAGCGTGTCACGGTACTGATGGTAAGGGTAACCCTGCTGTTGGCGCTCCTGACCTGACTGACCGCGATTGGTTGTTTGGTGATTCTCGCGCAGATGTAACTGAAACAGTTATGTACGGACGTTCTGGCGTAATGCCTGCTTGGAAAGACATTCTAGGCGAAGACAAAGTACAGCTAGTTTCATCTTACGTGTGGAGCCTAAGCAACTCGGATAATAAGTAACATTTCAATAACAGCCTCTTTCTAAGAGGCTGTCTTTCCTTTATTTTATAACCCCCTTCTTTTTATTCTTTTTTGAGATCTTTTTTATGGTAAAGCCTTGGTATAAACAGTTTTGGCCGTGGTTCTTAATCGCGCTGCCAGCGACAGTAGTTATTTGGACCATTTTGACGGTTATCGTGTTTTCACAAAACTCTGTAGACCTAGTGACTGAGGATTACTATAAAAAAGGAAAAGGCATTAATGTCGATATTTCAAAAGTAAATATTGCAAAGGAACTCGGTCTTTCTGCTTCAGTTAACGAGAAAGGTAATTCAGTTGTCATTACTCTTGAGAAAGGAAAGCTCGATCACTTCCCTGCTATTAATGCGATGTTTGTTCACAGAACACTGCCTGACCGCGATTTCACTCAACTACTGACAGCAGATGCGAAAGGTAACTACACCATGACTTTGGACCACGAAATGCAAGGACCATGGTTTATTGAGCTTTCTCCGCATGATTCTGAATGGTTAGTGCAAGGTCGCATGAACTTCCCTATTGATACTCCTACTCAACTAACGAATTAAAGCTTATGTGTGAATCCTGTTATCATTGCGGTGAAGATGTACCAGCGGAAACGGATTTTAAAGTAGAAATCTTAGGATCGGTTCGTCCGATGTGTTGTCCGGGTTGCGAAACCGTAGCCCAGACAATCATAGATAGCGGTTTGGTCTCTTATTACCAATACCGTACTGCTCCGGCTGAAAAAGCAGATCTGGTACCAGAACAACTTCTGGCTCTCTGCCACTATGACAATGAAGATGTTCAACTTGAGTTCGTCCGTAACTCCGAAAACATCTCAGAGGTGACATTGTCACTAGATGGTGTCTCTTGTGCGGCTTGTGCTTGGCTTATTGAAAAGCAAGTTTCTTCAAAGCTTGGCGTTGTGAGTATTCGTGTTAATACCACGACCAACCGCGCTTTGCTTAGTTGGGACAACACTCAGGCCAAACTGAGCGAGTTGTTATCCGCGATTCATAGATTGGGCTACAAAGCTGCACCATTCGAGGCTGACCAACAAGAAGCCGCTTATCATCGTTCGATGAAGAACTACTTGTATCGCCTCGGTGTTGCTGGCCTAGCGACTATGCAAGTCATGATGCTTGCAGTGGCTCTATATCTTGAAGTGTTTGGTAACCTTGAGCCTGAGTTTAAAAACTACTTCCGTTGGGTCAGCTTGATCTTCGCAACGCCAGTACTGCTCTACTCTGCATTACCGTTCTATATTAATGCTTGGCGTAGTATCAAAGGCCGAACCTTAGGCATGGATGTTCCTGTGTCGATTGCTTTGTTATTTGCTTACGTTGCGAGTTTGGTGGCAACGGTAACAGAGCAAGGCGAAGTGTTCTTTGAATCTATCTCGATGTTTACCTTCTTCTTGCTTCTAGGACGTTTCTTAGAGATGAGAGCGCGTCGTAAGGCAGCAGCTGCGAGTGGTAACCTGCTTAAGCTGGTTCCTGCAATGGCAACAACGTTGGACGGTGAGCAAGTTCCGGTAAAAACCTTGAAGGTTGGCGACCAGATTCGCGTTCTTCCTGGCGAGCACATTCCTGCGGATGGCAAAGTGCTGTCTGGCCGAATCCACATCGATGAATCTATGCTGACTGGCGAATCTATCCATGTGGTGAAAAACGAAGGCGATACCGTCTTTGCTGGCACATTGAATGGTGATGAATCGTTTGAATTGGAAGTGATGACGTCTAAAGCGGATTCCGTGATTTCCAATATCGTACGCCTACAAGATGAAGCGCAACTGTCAAAACCTCGCATCGCAGAGATTGCCGATGTGGTGGCTCGATACTTTGTTGCGGTTATCCTGATCATTTCTTTTGGTACTTGGTTCTACTGGCACCAAACACGTCCAGAAGATGCTTTCTGGATCATGCTTTCAGTATTAGTGGCGACCTGCCCTTGTGCTCTATCGCTTGCAACACCGACCGCGATTACGTGTTCAACCTCTCGTATGGGTAACTTCGGCATCTTGCTGCGCAAAGGCCATGTGTTTGAAACCTTGTGTAAAGTGAATCACTTGATCATAGATAAAACAGGTACATTGACCGAGGGTGATATTCGTATCAGCCAAGTCGAAACCTTCGCAGAACTTGATAAAGACACATGTCTAAAAGTAGCGGCGAGCCTAGAGCAACATGCTAACCACCCTATTGCGAAAGCGTTCAAAACTCATACTTCAGATGATATCGAAGTCGAGTCGGTGAACAACGTGATTGGTTCGGGCATTACTGGCGAGTGGAATGGGCAAGAAGTGGCGATTGGTAGTAGTGAGTTCATTCTAGGTGAAGCTCAGCCGTCCGAAAGCAATGGTATTTACTTGTCGATGTCTGGTCGACATATCGCAACATTCACTTATGAAGATCCAATTCGTAAAGAAAGTATCGAGTTTATTAAAAAGTTTAAAGAAGCGGGAATCAAAACGACCCTGCTCACTGGCGATTCTTTGATTAATGCAAAGCCTGTTGCTGAAGAGATCGGCATTACTGATATTGTTGCTAACGCAAAACCAGAAGACAAACTGGCGTATCTGAACTCTAGAGACGCAAGTGATATCACCATGATGGTTGGTGACGGTATTAACGATGCACCTATTCTTGCTGGTGCACACCTTTCGGTTGCGATGGGTGGCGGTACCGACGTGGCAAAAGCCTCAGCGGATATGGTGTTATTGGGTGACAAACTCGATAGATTACTTAAATCTCGTACATTGGCGCTTAAAACGCGTAAGATAATCCGTGAAAACTTAGCGTGGTCGTTGGGGTATAACTTACTTATTCTTCCATTGGCCGTTGCTGGTTTGGTTGCTCCATACATTGCTGTTGTTGGCATGTCTGCTAGCTCTATTATTGTTGTGTCTAACTCGTTAAGGCTTTTAAAAGAGCAAGGTAAATAATGGAAAGTTTATACATACTTATTCCAATTGCGATCGTACTTGTGTGCATCGCTGTCGGTATCTTTCTATGGGCCGTTAAGAGCGAACAGTTTGAAGACCTTGAGCGTCAAGGCCACAACATTCTGTTTGATGAAGACACTAATGCTCATCATCATTCTGAGAGTAAACCGGTTAAGACAGAGAAAGCTAACGTAGAAAACCAAACTAACTTAGACAAAAAGAACGATGACGCCTGATTGGATCGGAGCCTTTGTTGTTGGATTGATTGGCGCTGGTCACTGCATGGGAATGTGTGGTGGCATTGCGTCGCTGCTTTCAATTGGCAACAGTAAACCTTCCCCTGTCATTCCCCTGCTTTATAACCTAGGACGCTTACTAAGCTACGCCGTGATTGGCGGTGTTATTGGTGGTGCAATCTCATCGATAGGTCAGTTGAGCGATCTCAATGCTTTGCTAGGTTGGCTGCGGTTATTTGCTGCTGGCTTTATGATCGTCTTGGGTTTGTATATCGGTAAGTGGTGGTTCGGCTTGTTGTTCTTTGAAAAGGTTGGACAGAAGCTATGGCGCTACATCTCCCCTTTAGGTAAATCATTTTTACCCTTAAAGCACCCTAGCCACGCTCTACCATTTGGTTTCATTTGGGGCTGGTTACCATGTGGTCTTGTTTATTCTATGCTTACATGGGCGGCCGTATCAGGAAGTTGGTATAACGGAGCGGGTATCATGCTTGCTTTCGGTTTAGGAACCCTCCCAGCGATGCTCACGGTTGGAATGGGTGCAAACTTCCTCAAAAAATTGCAACAAGCTGACTTATTTCGTCAGTTTGGTGCAATTTTAATCCTCATTTACGGCTTCTATACCGGTTATATGGCGCTACAGCTTATCATTTATACCGTATAGTAGCGTCTTTAATCCGGTTTTTTTACTACACTTTAGGATTAAGGAATGCTAAAATATTGACGTATATCAAATAGTGAAAGATTGTTATGATTTCTGAAAAGCCTGTGACGAAACGTGTTCAGTCTGGTGGCTGTGCGATCCATTGCCAGGATTGTAGTATTAGCCAGCTCTGTATTCCGTTTACTTTGAATGAATCTGAACTCGATCAACTTGATCAGATCATTGAGAGAAAAAAGCCTATTCAAAAAGGCCAAGAGTTATTTAAAGCCGGTGACGAGCTTAAATCTCTATACGCTATTCGCTCTGGAACGATCAAGAGCTACACGATTACCGAGCAAGGTGATGAGCAGATTACTGCATTCCATCTAGCGGGCGATCTTGTTGGCTTCGATGCGATTACGGGTGACATGCACCCTAGTTTCGCACAAGCGTTAGAAACTTCTATGGTATGTGAAATCCCATACGAAATTCTAGACGACCTATCAGGCAAAATGCCTAAATTGCGTCAGCAAATTATGCGTCTGATGAGTAATGAGATTAAAGGTGACCAAGAAATGATTCTGCTTCTTTCTAAGAAGAACGCGGAAGAGCGTCTTGCTGCATTCCTTTACAACCTTTCTACTCGTTTCTCTCAACGTGGCTTCAGCCCTCGTGAGTTTCGCCTAACGATGACTCGTGGCGATATTGGTAACTACCTTGGTTTAACTGTTGAAACAATTAGCCGTCTTTTAGGTCGTTTCCAAAAAGCAGACATCTTGAGCGTTAAAGGCAAATATATCACTATCGAAGATCACGATGCGTTGATGGAACTTGCTGGCGTTTCAAAAGAATAGTCTAGATATCAATGATGTAGTTCAATAATGAGCTACATCATGTTTCTCTCTTAAAACCTCTTATATTTCTCTTATTCTCCCCATAACTACGCTACATTATTTATATGTTCGGTCTAAAAAGTAGGCTTAGTTATGAGTATCTATAACAAAATTTTAGTTGTCGCAGACATTAATCACGATGAGCAACCTGCTCTAGTTCGTGCTATCCAACTTGCCAAGAAAAGCACATCAACAAGCCACATCACTTTCTTTTTATCGATCTACGATTTCTCGTATGACATGACATCTATGCTCTCTGTCGATGAAAGAGACGCAATGCGTAAAGGTGTAATTCATCAGCGTGAAATTTGGATGAATAAAGTCGCGGCTCCTTACCTTGATGATTCCATTGAATTTAATGTGCAGGTAGTTTGGCATAACCGCCCGTACGAAGCGATTATTGCAGAGGTTTACAGTGGCGAGCATGACATCCTAATCAAAGGTACGCGTAAGCACGATACCTTAGAATCTGTCATCTTTACTCCTACCGACTGGCACTTATTGAGAAAATGCCCTAGCCCAGTGCTATTGGTTAAAAATGATTTCTGGCCAGAACACGCGAAGATTTACGCTTCAGTTCATGTAGGCTCTGAAACCGAAGCTCACTTAGAGCTCAATGATACGATGGTCGACAGGTTACTTGAAATCACAGGTCGTTTAGATGCTGAGCCGCTATTGGTAAACGCCTACCCGGTGACACCTGCTAATATCACAATCGAGCTGCCAGAGTTTGATCCAACCTCTTATACTGACGCGGTTCGTGGTCATCACTTAACAGCGATGAAAGCTTTGCGCCAGAAACACGGTATGAGTGAAGAGCAAACTGTTGTTGAGCAAGGCTTGCCAGAAGATGTTATTCCTCGTGTCGCGTCTGAAAACAACGCTGCTATGGTGATTCTAGGTACAACCGGCCGTACTGGATTGTCTGCTGTGTTTATTGGTAATACTGCGGAACATGTAATCGATAAGATTAACTGTGACGTACTTGCTCTTAAACCGTCGGGTTACGTAAGTCCACTTGATCCCAATTTGTCTATAGGTTAATCCCCTATAGCTGATTTAAAATCATAAAAAACGCCTCAAGCACTGCTTGAGGCGTTTTTATTTATCTAGATCTTCCACCATTCCAAATACAGAATCGCGAATATCTCGTTATACCAATCACAGTAAGTAAGTGATAATAAATAGCGCAGGAAAAGTGCTTGAGAACAAGGCGAAAATTTTCGATAAGTAGTTATTCTACAATCAAAATTTCTAACGATGTTATCGAGTGTTTTAACCAGCTAGGATGAACAGTTATTTACTACGATTGGTATTATACGTTAGTCACGTCGATGAACATTGACTCATCAATGTTTGAAGATGAGATTTCAGCTTCTTCGAATTCGTATGCTTTGCGGTCTTCACTACGGTCTAGAGGAAGATTCACGAAGTCAAACAGCTCGCGGTCAGCCAATTGGCTTGGGCTTACGTTCTGAATCGACTTAAAGATCTTCTCAACACGACCTGGCGTTTTCTTATCCCAATCAATCAACATTGCTTTAATGTTCTGACGCTGTAGGTTTTCTTGAGAGCCACATAGGTTACAAGGAATGATTGGGAACTCTAAATGCTCAGCGTATTGGATTAGGTCCGTTTCACGACAATAAGTCAGTGGGCGAATCACAACGTTACGACCATCATCAGAACGTAGTTTTGGTGGCATTGCTTTCAGGCGAGCACCGTGGAACATGTTCAGGAACATAGTTTCAACAATATCGTCTAGGTGGTGACCAAGAGCGATCTTAGTTGCCCCTATTTTCTCTGCAAACGAGTACAAAGTACCACGACGAAGACGAGAACATAGACCACACGTTGTTTTACCTTCTGGCACTTTCTCTTTTACTACTGAGTACGTATCTTTATCTACGATGTAGTAAGGAATGTTCAGCGTTTCAAAATACTCTGGCAGAATGTGCTCTGGGAACCCTGGCTGTTTTTGGTCTAGGTTTACTGCCACAACATCAAACTTGATGGGTGCCGCTGCACGTAAACGTAGCAAAATATCTAGCATCGCAAATGAATCTTTACCGCCACTAATACATGCCATTACTACGTCATTCTCTTCGATCATGTTGTAGTCGATGATGGCATTTCCAACATTTCTTCTCAGACGTTTCTGAAGTTTGTTGAATTCAAGTATTTCTTTTCTATTATCGTTTTGGTTCATTGCGACTCTCACACCGTCGTATTACCGACTGTAGATTGCTAGTGGGACTGTTTTAGGGCGTGGATTATACGGACTTTTATTTGATGTTGAAATAGTAACGGCAGGATTAACAAGCTGAGTATTAGAAAGATTCCGCTTCTTTTGGGTGATTAGCTCTCTATACGGTTAGAGAAATGCGTCTTAGCCAGTTATAGGCTTGTGATAGTAGACAAAGAAAAGCAGCCATATCTAAAAGAACAGGCTGCTTAAGAACTACTTTCTCAAAGCTTAGAAAATGCTTCTAGCTAACATTATTGCGCGGGAATGTACGGTAATACGCGAATCGTTGGCTCTGGTAACGTGATGCTGTCACTTCCATTCAACTCTTCCAAAGTGAATTTAGCACGCCCGTCTTTAATTGGTATTTGCTTGCCATTCGAAAGCTCTATATTGCCTTCAAGCTTATTATTGAACTCCAGCGTTAACCCTTGAATGTCTGGTGTGAACCAGCTAGAGAACATGCCGCTGACGTCTTCTAGCATCGCCTGCATCTGTGGTAATAGGCTTTTTAATTGAGTCACCTCTATATTGCCTGCTAAAGGCTCTTGAGTCATAACAACCAAAGAATAAGCACACTCTTGCTCTTGGGTTTGTACAAAGATAAGAGGGTTTGCTGAGCGTAGGTTCTGATCTACTGGTAGAAGCAGCTCATTCACAGCAGACACTTTTAGCTCTTCGTAGTGCTCTTCTTTCTCCATCCAAGCTTTGCTGATGTGGCAGGTTTTCTGTGCTTGTTGGTCAACAAAGAACACCGCAACTTTGACATCATCGTGCCCTTCTTTGGTGTTGTTTTTCAGCTGAGTATAGAGTTTAGAATACGTGAACATGTATTCTTGCGCCGAAGCTGGAAGAGAAACCCCAAAACTTAAAGTGGCTAATAAAGCGAGTGCTGTCTTTTTCATTATTATAATCTTGTCGAAGTTGAGCGTTTATAAATAGAAAGAGCAGCCAATGAGCTGCTCTTTGCGATATTACTTGGTGTCAAACTGACTAGCGAAGTCAACCAAGTGGTGATCCAAATGAGTTACTTTTTCCAGTATACCTTGTTGTGACGGATCATAGCTTGTAAATCAGTCACATAGTCTGAACCTCGCTCAGAATATTTTAACAAGCCATTGGTTAATTCGGTTGCTGTTTCTTTGGTTAACAGGTCAGTGCCTTTCGCTGAAAGTTGCGCACGAATGGCTCTCAAATCGGCATAGGCACGGTTACGATTAAGATTCATGAAGTAACGGTGTACGGATTCTTGGCTTGAAGAGAATGTTGCGACTTCATGCGAGCTACCTTCGTTACGTTGTAGCGGAACAAGGCCACAACCTTTGCTGTAACACCAATGGCCGAAATAGTTATTTGCTTTGGTGGCAAAACGTGACGTTCCCCAAGCTGACTCATTGGCTGCTTGCGTTAGTACCAGCGCCTCTGGCAGTACATTGACGCGGTTCAGCATCTCCGTTAGCCATGCCTGTTCTATACCTGTACTAGGTAACGGTAAGCTGTACAACTTCCCTAACCTTTTCGCATAAGAAGCGTCTTCAGAATCAATACTGCTTAAACCAGAATCAGAGAGCTTAGTTAAAAACGCACGTTCTTTGGTGATTCGTGCGTTTTCAATATTGATACTTGGGCGTAGAAACGAAAAGAAGGTGTTTTTTTTCTCGTTTACATCCTTAATAGCCGCAAAATTTGGTGCGCTTGAAGCAACAGCCAAGTCATCAAGTTGGTCTGCGGAATTGGAGCTCTGTTCTGTCGTGCGTCGGCGTTCTTCTTCTTGGTAAAGGTATGGGCCAATCAGTGAGATAGAGCCCATGATTGCCAGTGCCGTAACTTTGAGCGCAAGAGATTTACTTGCGCTGACTTTGTTGTTATTACGCATCAAACACCTGAGGATTCTTGTTTTTGTTACGATCGTTACTGTTACTGTCGCCGCCATTGCTTCCGTCGTTATTATCGTCATCGCTCATCGGGCGGTCTGATGCAATCACCTTCAGTTTGATGCCAAACATTTCGCGGTAAACAATCCCTTTCACGTGGAAGAAGAATGGAAGAACGAAGATCAAGCCAATGCCGTACATCATCGCCGCGACGATGAACATCAGCATAACGATTAGGTAGATAGACGCGACTACGAAGATCTTCTTATTTACTGCTCTCAGAGAAAGCAGCAGCGATTGCATTGGTGGTACTTTCTTATCACAAATCAGCAGAATTGAATTACTGAACGCGAGTGAGAAGTAGATAGACAGAAATGGCAGAATCATCCCAGCAATACCTTGAAGTATTAAGCTGAATAAAGTGACTAGAATTACGGGTATCGTAAACTGCAAACCTTTGCCAATGTGGCGGACTTTAGTTTGTAGGCCGGCAGCGTGGCTCATTGCCATTAAACAAATACCGGCGTAGATAGGCGCACTGACTACTTCATAGCTGAAGTTAGCAATAAAAATGGATTCAACGATCTGTGGGGTAAAGGCCTCAGGGTCGATAACTGCATCTAAAATAATTGCAGGGTCACCAAGCTGAAGCTTTAATGCGATATAAAAGATAGCCAATTGTACAAACATTAGCGCAACAATCGCAGGTGAAAACGAAAGAAAGTGACTTATCGTATGTTTCCAAGCTTCTTGGAATACAGCCGTTGCTTTGAGCTCATAATCGCCGGAAAGTGCACGGTTGATACTACCGCCCAAATTAAAATCTTTTTCGATGTCGTTGTTCATATTGATACCTAGGTGCGCCAACTAAATGAAGCCACCTAACTTATTGATAAAAAATTACCTTCATTATACCCATATGTCGGATGCAAACTAAAATATGAATCTGTAACAAGGCTTGCTTTTACGTCTTAATGGTTAATAATTAGACACTTGTTGGGATGTAAACCCAACAAATAACAGTATGGTAAAGGATGTTTACTTTTACCTGCGAATTTTTTTGTCTTCGAAAGATAAAAAATGCTTTGAATTCACGTTTTTGGTGATTATGATGCGCGCCTTAGAGGTGTATAGCAACAGGTCTCAAATAGAACCAAGGTGGAGAAAAACAGACGTTGAACGCTAAAAAATCAGTAGGGAAGCCAGTTGTACAGCTAACTGGCATCAGTAAAAGTTTCGATGGTAAGGAAGTCATCGGCAATCTGGATTTAAACGTAAATCATGGTGAGTTTCTCACAATTTTAGGCCCATCAGGTTGTGGTAAAACCACGGTACTAAGAATGATTGCGGGTTTTGAAACGGCGGATAGTGGCGAAATACTATTAGCTGGACAGAACGTAACCCAAGTTCCTGCTGAACAAAGGCATGTTAACACTGTATTCCAAAGCTATGCCCTATTCCCGCATATGACCGTTTTCGACAATGTGGCATTTGGCTTACGCATGCAGAAAGTTCCGAGTTCCGAGATTGAATCTCGTGTAATGGATGCTTTAAAAATGGTGCGCCTGGAACAAATGGCACAACGAAAACCACACCAGCTATCTGGCGGGCAACAGCAACGTATCGCAATCGCTCGTGCCGTCGTTAATAAACCTAAAGTTCTTTTGTTAGATGAATCTCTATCTGCTCTTGATTACAAACTGCGTAAACAGATGCAAATCGAGCTTAAACAATTACAACGCCAACTTGGTATTACGTTCATTTTTGTAACGCATGACCAAGAAGAAGCGCTGTCTATGTCTGACCGCATTATTGTTATGCGTGATGGCGTGATTGAACAAGACGGAACACCAAGAGAGATCTACGAAGAGCCTAAGAACCTATTTGTAGCGCGTTTCATTGGTGAAATTAACGTATTCGAAGCAACAGCGAAATCTCGCCAAGATGAAAAACGCATCGTAGCGACAATCGAAGGTGAAGAGTCCATTATCTATCACGATAAAGACGTATCACCGGGTCAAAAACTGCAAGTATTGCTTCGCCCTGAAGATCTTCGTATCGAAGAAATTAAAGAGTCTGAGCAACGCGGTATTGTGGGTCATATTGTCGAGCGAACCTATAAAGGCATGACATTAGATTCAGTCGTAGAACTTGAATCTGGTATGCGTGTAATGGTTAGCGAGTTCTTCAACGAAGATGATCCGGATGTTGATCACTCACTGGGCCAAAAAGTTGCAGTAACTTGGGTTGAGAGCTGGGAAGTGGTATTAGAAGATGAGCAAGAAGTTTAATTTACAAAACGCAATTGTTGCCTTAATCACGGGTTGGTTAGTGCTGTTCGTGATGATTCCAAACATCATGATCATCGGTACCAGTTTTTTAACTCGTGATGAAGCGAACTTAATCGAGATGACCTTCACGCTCGATAACTACTTGCGTTTGGCTGACCCGCTGTATTTTAAAGTGTTAATGCACTCTTTCTATATGGCAATTATCGCAACCCTACTTTGTTTAATTATTGGTTACCCGTTTGCTTACATAGTGGCAAAAATGCCAACGAAGTGGCGTCCAATCATGCTGTTCTTAGTGATTGTGCCATTCTGGACTAACTCTTTGATTCGTACTTATGGATTGAAGATTGTACTAGGTACGCAGGGTGTCTTGAACAAAAGCTTTTTAGCGCTAGATATCATTGATAAACCGCTACGTATCATGTACTCAGAAACCGCAGTAATGATCGGTTTAGTGTACATCCTACTTCCGTTTATGATTCTGCCGCTGTATTCAGCGATTGAAAAACTGGATGATACGTATTTAGAAGCGGCTAAAGATTTAGGTGCGAACAAACTGCAAACGCTATTGAAAGTCGTACTACCGTTGACTATGCCAGGGATTATTGGCGGCTGTCTGTTAGTGTTACTGCCAGCGTTAGGCATGTTCTACATCTCTGACCTACTAGGTGGAGCTAAGAACCTATTGATTGGTAACGTGATTAAGAGCCAAGTGCTCAACGCTCGAGATTGGCCATTTGGTGCTGCAACGAGTATTGCACTGACCATGGCAATGGCTGTGATGCTGTATGCCTACTACCGAGCAGGTAAGCTCTTGAACAAGAAAGTGGAGCTAGACTAATGGGTCGCACAGTTAAGTTCAGCTTTATGGCGCTGGTATACGCCTTTCTATACCTGCCTATTATCGTATTGATTGCTAACTCATTTAATGCCAATAAGTTTGGTATGAAATGGGGTGGCTTCACCACGAAATGGTATGACGCGCTTATTAACAACGACAGCCTAATGCAGGCTGCGTGGCACTCGATCAACGTAGCCGTGTTCTCAGCAACAGCCGCAACGATTGTCGGGAGCCTCACAGCAGTAGCGCTATTCCGTTACCAATTTAAAGGTAAAGGCATCGTAAATGGCATGCTGTTCATCGTAATGATGTCACCAGATATCGTAATGGCGATTTCGCTTCTTGCGCTATTCTTGGTAATGGGTGTTCAACTTGGGTTCTTTACCCTACTTGCTGCTCACATTACCTTCTGTCTACCGTTCGTTGTGGTAACGGTTTACAGTCGCTTGAATGGCTTTGATGTGAAGATGTTAGAAGCAGCAAAAGACTTAGGTGCGAGCGAATGGACGATCCTAAAACAGATCATCTTACCACTTGCTAAGCCAGCGGTTGCTGCGGGTTGGTTATTGAGCTTCACTCTGTCTCTGGACGATGTGATCATCAGTTCTTTCGTAACCGGTCCAACGTATGAAATCTTACCACTGAAGATTTACTCAATGGTTAAAGTGGGTATCTCTCCTGAGGTAAACGCTCTAGCAACAGTGATGTTAGTGGTGTCGTTAATACTGGTGATCATTTCTCAGTTATTAGCGAGAGAAAAAATCAAGTAAGTCTACTACTCTATACAGAGACAGGCTTGGTAAGAAGTTAAGAAACTTCAAGTTCAAAAAAGTGTTAATCATAAACAGAATGGTCAATTGCCATTCTGTTTTTCTATCTACTGCCTTCGGGCAACGTTTAGTTTGGAGCTAACGTCAATGAAAAAATGGGCTACTCTATTAGCTGGTAGTGCATGTGCGCTTTCAATGTTATCTGCACCATCATTTGCAAAAGATAACAAAGAATTGGTATTCATGAACTGGGGACCTTACATCAACAGTGAGATTCTAGAACAGTTCACTGATGAAACAGGTATCAAGGTTATCTACTCGACTTACGAGTCGAACGAAACCTTGTACGCAAAGCTAAAAACACACAACAAAGGCTACGATCTCGTTGTGCCGTCGACTTACTTCGTTTCTAAGATGCGTGACGAAGGTATGCTACAAAAGATCGACAAAACTAAGCTGAACAACTTCAAGAATCTAGATACTAACTACCTAGATAAGCCGTACGACCCGAATAACGACTATTCTATTCCACACGTAGTTGCGATTACAGGTCTTGCTGTTAACACTGATATGTACGATCCGGAAGATTTCCAAAGCTGGGCTGATCTATGGAAGCCGGAGCTTGAAGGTCAACTGATGATGATGGACGACACGCGTGAAGTGTTCCATATCGCACTACGTAAGTTAGGTTACTCTGGTAACACAACAAACGAAAAAGAGATCGACGAAGCTTACGCTGAGTTACAAAAGCTAATGTCGAACGTTCTAGTATTTAACTCTGACAACCCAGGCGCGCCATATATGTCTGGTGAAGTGGGTCTTGGTATGCTGTGGAACGGTTCAGCTGCTGCAGCGCAAAACGAAGGTCTACCAATCAAACTGGTTTTCCCAAAAGAAGGCGGTATCGGTTGGGTTGATAACTTTGCTATAAGTTCTGGCGCGGTAAACGTAGAAGCGGCTCATAAGATGATCGACTTCCTACTTCGCCCAGAAATCGCAGAGCAAATCTCTGGTGACACAGGCTACCTAACGGCAGTTAAAGCGTCTAACGAGAAGTTTAAAGACAGCCCTGCTCTGTTCCCATCTCAAGAAGACCTTGATCGTGTGGAATGGCAAGCTGCGGTTGGCGATAAGACAGTGAAGTACGAAGATTACTTCATGAAGCTGAAAGCCGGTCAGTAAGCGAGTTTGTTATCTAATTACTCCGGTTAACAGAGGTTAATAAGTAACAGGCTTACTTATTAAGCCTAGTTAGGTAATCAGCAAGTTAAAAATAAGAATATCAATCAATAGGCAGCTTCGGCTGCCTATTTTGTTATATCACTGCTATAATTCATCGCGATTTTTAGAAATCCATTTACTTTGGGTTAAATACCCAGATCCAAATCAAACAAATGAACGGAACAGTAATGAAAAAAACACTGTATACCGGCGCATTGTGTGCTGCTACTTTACTTTCTACATCCTCTTTCGCAGCTGACCAAGAACTGTATTTTTACAACTGGTCTGAATATATTCCAAATGAAGTATTAGAAGACTTCACCGAAGAGACTGGCATTAAAGTTTATTACTCAACTTATGAGTCTAACGAAAGCATGTACGCTAAGTTAAAAACTCAAGGTACGGGTTACGACTTGGTCGTTCCTTCTACTTACTTCGTGTCTAAGATGCGTAAAGAAGGCATGCTTCAAGAGCTTGATAAAACTAAGCTAAGCCACTTTGCAGATTTGGATCCAAATTACTTAGATAAGCCATTTGACCCAAACAACAACTACTCGATCCCATACATCTGGGGCGCAACGGGTATTGGTATCAACTCAGATATGCTAGACAAGTCTTCAGTTAAAAACTGGGGCGATCTGTGGGATACACAGTGGGAAGGTCAGTTAATGATGATGGATGACTCTCGTGAGGTTTTCCATATCGCACTGTCTAAACTGGGTTACTCTCCAAACACGACTAACCCTGAAGAAATCAAAGAAGCGTACGAAGAACTTCGCAAGCTGATGCCAAACGTATTGGTATTTAACTCAGATTTCCCTGCTAACCCTTACCTAGCAGGTGAAGTGTCTCTTGGTATGCTTTGGAATGGCTCTGCTTACATGGCACGCCAAGAAGGCGCAACGATTGACATCATCTGGCCAGAGAAAGGCGCTATCTTCTGGATGGACAGCCTAGCGATTCCAGCAGGTGCTAAGAACACTGAAGCGGCACATAAGATGATCGACTTCCTTCTTCGTCCAGAGAACGCTGCGAAAATTGCTCTAGAGATCGGTTACCCAACACCAGTTAAAACAGCTTACCCTCTTCTTCCGAAAGAGTTTTCTGAAGATAAGAATGTTTTCCCACCACAATCAGTGATGGATAATGGTGTTTGGCAAGACGAAGTTGGCGAAGCGAGCGTTATTTATGACGAGTACTTTCAAAAACTTAAAGTAGACAACTAATTTGTTAGCAAAAGTTTAATTGTTGCTAGTAAGTTAAATAAAGCGGCGTAAGCCGCTTTATTTTTATTCAAAATTTATATAGGATTAAACAAACAATACGAAGTGCGATTACATATGCAAGCAAACCCTATCCTGTTAGTTGTGACTTTTATGCTGTTAGCGTCACTGTTGATGCTTGGCTTGAGTTCATTTATTCATATTGATTCAAACTATGATTTGTTTTTCGAAACAAATACCCTCGTGATCACTATGTACATCTATTATGTTGCGCGTCATTCAATTCGCCCCCACAAAGTTCTTCGCTACGGCGCTCTATTACTCATTTTTAACCTGTTTTATGATGTATCAACCGAGCTTAAACATCTTGATGAGTGGGCTGACCAAAATGAATTAATAGATACCTTCTTAGAAGACGGGTTGTTACAAATAGCATTTTTATTGATTGCTTTCGGCATTACAGAATTAACTGGCAAAATCAAAGACCAAGGTAAACGGGACGAGCTTACTGGTTTGTATAATCGCAAGAAGTTTGACGCGATCAAACTTGCAGAATTTGAGCTCATTTACTTCGACTTAGATGGACTAAAAGAGGCAAACGACCTTAAAGGCCACAAAGTTGGAGATTTAATGATTGTTCGCTTCTCTCAGGCTCTTAGGCAAACAGCTTTGGAAGATGAAATGGTGTTTAGAGTGGGTGGTGATGAGTTTGTTGCAACGGCTCAACTCGGTCGTGGTGGCGAGTTTGTAAACCAAGTAACCAACCTACTGCATGGAGAGAACATCAGTTTTTCTTACGGTATTGAAGTGACCAGCCGAGATAATTTTAAACAGGCATTGGTTGAATCCGATAAGGCGATGTACGAAATGAAAAAAGCTCAACGACCTGTTCAAAACTCTTGGTGCACGTCTTGTCCTAATCTAGAGACAAATTGCCTGAATATAGAGACAACAAGGCAAACCGATGACTAGAGCCTCATCTGAATAAATGTCAGTTTGCCATTGATAAATGACAAATATAGATGTTGGCTGACATCGATTTCTAAAATTCCAAGCTTAAGCGGGTCAATCAACTTATTGGCACAAGAGTTAGGCCGTTAGAGACCCCTTCTCTGACAATAATAGCTCACCGACTAGCTTAGGTACTTCGATACTCGCCTTGCCGTAACGCTTCTCTTCAAACTCACTTTCAACTGCGCTAGGTTCGAGGTTTATCTCGATAGTGTGTGCACCGTGCATTTTTGCATCATGAACAAAGCCTGCAGCTGGATAAACAACACCTGAAGTTCCGATAGAGATAAAGAGATCGGCTTCTTCGAGTGCTGAATAGATGTCACCCATTCTCAGTGGCATTTCACCAAACCAGACAATGTGTGGACGCATTTGCGCGGGA
The DNA here is from genome assembly GCF_041472735.1 of Vibrio sp. 10N.261.46.E11. Taxonomy (NCBI): domain Bacteria; kingdom Pseudomonadati; phylum Pseudomonadota; class Gammaproteobacteria; order Vibrionales; family Vibrionaceae; genus Vibrio; species Vibrio sp. 10N.261.46.E11. The sequence goes on along the minus strand of NZ_JBFRQW010000052.1, from coordinate 18,940 downwards.
ATCTGACAACAGTGACAAAGCTCACCTGTCTCGATGTTGTCTTTATGCTCGATAACCTGATTGGATTCGCTGCATCGCGCTTTTAATAGTTCGCCATGCATGTGGATGATATTGCGGCTACCACCGCGCTCATGCAGATTGTCGATGTTTTGAGTAATGATGGTTACTTTGCCATCAAGTTTATCTTCAAGCTCACCTAGCGCCTTGTGGGCTGAATTTGGTTGAATGCTCTCACTTTGTAAACCGTGGCGACGCTTGTTATAGAAGGCTTGAACCAAGTCGGGATCTTTTGCAAACCCTTCAGGGGTCGCGACATCTTCGATTTTATGGTTTTCCCATAATCCGTCTTGTGCTCGGAATGTTTGAATCCCCGACTCCGCGGAAATGCCGGCGCCAGTAAGAATTACGATATTTCGATATGGGAAATGCATATAACGTCCTTTTCAATATGTCACTTTGTAACAGCTTAGCACTGTTCAAATTCCAACAATAGTTTTAGGGATTAGACCATAGTCTTAGGCAACTGAATTCATTGGCTATTTGTGACATAACTCGCTTGATAGTTGTGACCGTTCTTATTCAAACTCTCGGTTTTACTTTTCATAGAAACAAAAAAAGCGACCGAAGCCGCTTAGTTTTGTATAACTGTTATGTACTTGATGAGCTTAAAACTCATCGCAGCAACTAGAGTTAGTCTTCGTTGATAGACGAGATCTTATGGATTGAAAGATCCGCACCGTTGAACTCATCTTCTTCACTTAAACGTAGGCCAGTTAGCTTGCTCAGCACGCCGTAAACAATCAAAGCACCAATCAGAGCAACAGCAATACCCGCCAGTGTACCAACCACTTGAGAAGCAAAGCTCACACCGCCTAAGCCCCAGAATGTTTGCGAACCGAAAATACCCGCTGCAATGCCACCCCAAGCGCCGCATACACCGTGCAGAGGCCACACACCTAGCACATCATCTATCTGTGTTTTGTTTTGCATGTACGTGAATAAGTAAACAAACAATGCGCCCGCCACGCCGCCAGTCACCAAAGCGCCTAATGGGTGCATTAAGTCTGAACCTGCACAAATCGCTACTAAGCCAGCCAAAGGACCGTTATGGATGAAGCCTGGGTCATTTTTGCCTGCGACTAAAGCCGCTAGAATGCCGCCGACCATCGCCATTAATGAGTTCATTGCAACCAAGCCACTGATGCCGTTGATTGCTTGAGCAGACATCACGTTAAAGCCAAACCAACCCACACATAAGATCCAAGAACCCAATGCTAAGAAAGGAATGTTTGATGGTGCGAAGTTGGTGTGTTTGCCTGCGCGGATACGGCCTTTACGCATGCCAAGAAAGTATACTGCAACCAATGCAATCCAGCCGCCAACACCATGAACCACAACAGACCCTGCAAAGTCATGGAAGCCATAACCGAATTGCACCTCAAGCCAATCTTGGAAGCCAAAATTACCGTTCCAGATGATGCCTTCAAAAAACGGGTAGATGAATCCAACGGTAAACAGTGTCGCAATCAATATTGGGTAGAAACGTGCACGTTCTGCAATACCACCGGATACAATCGCAGGGATTGCTGCGGCAAAGGTCATTAGGAAGAAAAACTTAACTAGCTCGTATCCATTCCCCTGCGATAGCGTTTCTGCGTCGGCAAAAAAGTGCGCGCCGTAAGCGACCCAATAACCGATAAAGAAATAAGCGATGGCGGAGACACCAAAGTCGGAAAGGATTTTAACCAGCGCGTTTACTTGGTTTTTCTTTCGCACGGTACCGACTTCGAGAAAAGCAAAGCCTGCATGCATCAAGAAGACCATGATTGCGCCAAGTAGTAGGAATAAAGTATCTGAACTTTGGGTAAGGGTTTGTACTGCACTATGAACTTGAGTCACCGTTTCACTCATTAAAGCATTCTCCTTCGCTTTATCTGATTTGCACTGATATCGTGCGATTCAATGTTGTAATTAATTAAAGACTCAACAGTGAACGCAAGATGTGTTCCAAGTGTGACGGGTGATTTTCGTGCAACAGCTCTTGGTTTTAAGTCGTTGATTAATTACACCTAAATATTTGTGCGCACTTTTATGGTTCTTGAGAATCGAAAGAATCACACCGACAATTGCACCAAATAAGGGAGTTGCACCATATTGAAGCGGTCAATGAGTAGATTCTGATGCAGGGAGCGGCCGACAACTATTTACAGTTCCGGAGGCTTAAAAACAAAAAGCCCAGTGAAATGAATCACTGGGCTTTCTTTAGATATGTCGTTAACGTGTTAGCGTTACAGGTTTGGTCCTGTCGACGGGTTTTGCGGTAGGTTTTGACTTAAACGCTGCATGCCCTGATACATGCGGATAAACCAAACCACAATCGCAACACCACCAAACAACATGCCTACGTATGGGATGTAGTAAGCGATATCATCGATAATATGGTTTTGATACCAGTAATCGTTCACACCGATTAACACGCCATTAGAGGTCGCTACCGTTACGATAAGCACGACAAAGAACGTTAAGTTCAAGAAGAACGAGCGAATCAAGCCATAGTAATGCGTATCCACTACTTCACCGTCTTCACCTTTATCTAAACGATAACCCGCGTAGACAATCGCAATCACGCCAGAGATCAGACAAGTAAATGGTGTGAAGCAGCTTAGGATGTAAGCAACCCAAATACCTTTATGAGGTTTGTTCATTCTTATTCACCCCTTCCGTTTTCTCTGTTGCTGCGTTTGCGCTTTGTTCAACGCCGTTTTTCTCTTGTTCCATCACTTCTTTGTACCAAAGGTCATGGTGCTCTTTAGCCCAAGTCTCATCAACTTCACCGGTTACCATGCCTTCTAGTGCGCCTTCCATACCGAACAAGCCGATGTAGATGTGGAACACGAAACCACAGATAAGGATCAGAGCAGCCAGCATGTGGACTAGGTTTGAAAGCTCCATATCTCGACGCGTTTGACCGAAAATTGGGAAGTCTAAAACCAAGCCACTGATCGCAGCCACACTACCCATAACAATCAATAGCCAGAACAGTGCTTTTTCACCCGCGTTCGAGAACTCTGCAGATGGGTGAGAACCTTTATGTTTCCCTACCATGCCACCCAGTTTCATGAACCACTGGATATCGACCATCTTGAAGATCGACTTGCGCCACCACTTGATAAGAACAGCCATCAACAGCACATAGAAAATCGGGCCGATGTAGTTATGGTACTGCTTAGCCAGTAGAACGATAAAGCCCCATAGATCCGTTGGGACATAAGGTTTCAAGAAGTGTTTACCGTAAACCAACATCAAACCACTGAACGCCAGTGTTAAGAAGGTAAACGCCATGCTCCAGTGCAATGCACGATCAAGTCGAGACCAACGTTTGATCTTACGACCTGTTCTTGGTGCACTTAACATCAATGGGCCAATCACAACATACATAAGGGTCACGAAAGCAATACTGCCAAAGATAGCGACCGCACCGGCTGGTGACATCCACTTCTCTTTCAATATGTACCACGTTTGACCAGGAGTACTGATTAACACACCGTGCTCTGCCGATTGAGATGTGGTGTAACCTTCCTCACCATTTCTTACTTGTCGCCAAAAATCGGCACCAGCAAGTTGTGTGATTTCTCGTTGAGCAGAGCTCGATTGAGTTTGTGATGAGTTCGTCTCAGATGCATGACTCATAGGAGAAAGCATTGTTAGTGCTGCCAACATAGGCAGCACAACAAGGAAGAGACGCTTAAACATTGTAAGCATATGTCTCTCCTACTTAGCTCTTAGTCGCATCGTAAGAAAGGTCGTTGCCGTCTGTCCAACCTGCACCTTTCGCACCACGTTCAACTACACGCTGACGGAAAACATCAGAAACTTTCTCTGCGTCACCCGCTAGCAGTGCTTTGGTTGAACAAAGCGAAGCACACATTGGCAGTTTGCCTTCTGCAATACGGTTCGCACCGTACTTTTGACGCTCTTCAACAGAACCTGGCTCTGTTTCTGGACCGCCAGCACAGAAGGTACATTTGTCCATCTTACCGCGCTCACCAAACGCTTCCTGTTTAGGGAATTGAGGTGCGCCAAATGGACAGGCAAACAAGCAGTAACCACAGCCGATACACAGATCTTTATTGTGAAGTACGATGCCGTCTTCTGTGTGTTCAAAGCAGTCTGCAGGACAAACAGCCATACATGGCGCATCTGTACAATGCATACATGCAACTGAGATAGAGTTTTCACCCGGTTCGCCATCGTTCAATGTCACAACGCGACGACGTTGAATACCCCATTCCAGAGCATCATCATTTTCATTCTTACATGCAGTGACACAACCGTTACATTCGATACAACGCTTGGTGTCACAAAGAAATTTCATTCTAGCCATTTTAAGACTCCTTACGCTTTACGAATATTACAAAGGGTTACTTTCGTTTCCTGCATCAAAGTGACAGGGTCGTAACCATAAGTGGTTGCTGTATTGGCAGCTTCGCCAATAACGTAGGGATCAGAGCCTTCTGGGTATTTAGAACGTAAATCTTCGCCTTGGAACTTGCCACCGAAGTGGAATGGAATGAACGCCAGCCCCGGTTTCACACGACGCGTGACCATCGCTTTCACCTTAATACGTCCCTTCTCTGCACCCTCAACCCAAACATCATCGCCATCTTTAAAGCCAATGTCGTTTGCATCTTTCGGGTTTACTTCAACAAACATCTCTTGTTGAAGCTCGGCTAGCCATGGGTTTGAACGTGTCTCTTCACCACCACCTTCGTACTCAACCAGACGACCAGAAGTAAGAACGATCGGATATTCACCAGACTTATCTTGCTCTTGAATCGACTTGTACAACGTAGGAACACGGAAGATTGCTTCTTTGTCATCCCATGTTGGGTAATCAGCAACTAGGTCACGACGTGGCGTGTAAAGTGGCTCACGGTGCAGTGGTACGCGGTCTGGGAAAGTCCAAACAATCGCACGCGCTTTTGCATTACCAAACGGGATACAACCGTGCTTGATAGCCACGCGTTGAATACCACCTGAAACATCAGTCTTCCAGTTCTTACCTTCCGCTGAAGCTTTCTCTTCTGCTGTTAGGTCATCCCACCAACCCAGTTGCTTCAGTAGTTTGTCACTGAACTCAGGGTAGCCATCTTTGATTTCGCTGCCTTTTGAGTAGCTGTCTTCAGCCAGTAGGCTTTGGCCTTCAAACTCAACACCGAAACGAGTACGGAAGTTACCGCCGCCCTCTGCAACAGGCTTAGACGTATCGTAAAGGATATGTGTGCCTGGGTGTTTCATCTCTGGGTTACCCCAACATGGCCAAGGAAGACCGTAAGTCTCACCGTTAGCTGGGCCGCCTTCTGCAGCAAGCGTTGTTTTGTGGAACGTGTGCCAGTTTTGTTGGTGCTCTTTCAAACGTTCTGGGCTTTGACCTGTATAGCCGATCGTCCACATACCTTTGTTGAATTCACGAGTGATGTCTTCAATCAATGGTTGGTTGTTCTCAACACGGATGTTTTTGAACAGTTGATCAGAGAAACCAAGCTTCTTAGAAAGAAGGTACATGATTTCGTGATCAGGCTTAGATTCGAACAGAGGATCAACAACCTTGTCGCGCCACTGTAGAGAACGGTTTGATGCCGTTACACTGCCGTAGGTTTCAAATTGAGTGGTTGCTGGAAGCAGGTAAACGCCGTCAGTACGATCGTTCATTACCGCTGCAACCGTTGGGTATGGGTCAACGATAACCATCATATCCAGCTTCTGCATCGCCTTCTTCATCTCTGGCCCACGAGTCTGAGAGTTCACCGCGTGACCCCAGTAGAACATAGCACGGATGTTTTCGCGTTGACGGATTTTGTCTTTGTCTTCAAGTACGCCATCAACCCAACGAGACACAGGAATACCTGCACTGTTCATTGGTTTTTGACCGCCGTAAGCGTTGTCGTCGAAACGGCCTTTGATCCAATCAAAGTCGATATCCCAAACTTTCGACCAGTGGCGCCATGAGCCTTCAGACAAGCCGTAGTAGCCTGGAAGTGTGTCAGACAATACGCCAAGGTCAGTTGCGCCTTGTACGTTATCGTGACCACGGAAGATGTTTGCACCGCCGCCTGATTTACCGATGTTACCTAGCGCAAGCTCAAGTACACAGTAAGCACGTGTGTTGTTGTTACCTGTCGTGTGCTGAGTACCACCCATACACCAAACGATACAACCTGGACGGTTTTCAGAAAGCAGTTTCGCTGTGTGGTATACGTCTTCTTCACTTACGCCTGTTACACGCTCAACTTCAGCTGGGCTCCACTTCGCGACTTCTTCACGGATCTCGTCCATGCCGAATACACGTTGGCGTATAAACTCTTGGTCTTCCCATTTGTTAGCAAAGACATGCCATAGCACACCCCAGATAAACGCAACGTCTGACCCCGGGCGTAGAGAAACATAGTGATCAGATTTCGCAGCAGTACGTGTACGACGAGGATCTGCCACAACGATCTTACAGTTGTTCTTCTCTTTCGCGATTAGGATGTGCTGCATTGCTACAGGGTGAGCTTCTGCAGGGTTTGAACCAATGAACAGCATTGATTTACAGTTGTGCATGTCATTGAACGAGTTTGTCATTGCACCGTAACCCCAAGTGTTCGCAACACCGGCTACTGTGGTTGAGTGACAAATACGCGCTTGGTGGTCGACGTTGTTCGTGCCCCAAAGCGACGCCATCTTACGGAATGCATAAGCTTGCTCGTTACTGTGTTTTGCACTACCTAGGAAGTAAACCGAATCAGGGCCAGACTCTTTACGAAGTTCTAGCGCCTTGTTACCGATCTCTTCAATCGCTTGTTCCCAAGAAAGCTTTTTCCACTTACCGCCTTCCAATTTCATTGGGTACTTAAGACGACGTTCACCGTGGCCGTGCTCACGCAGTGCTGCACCTTTCGCACAGTGTCCACCAGCGTTAAATGGGTGATCGAAAGCAGGCTCTTGACCTGTCCAAACACCGTTTTGAACTTCAGCGTAGATACCACAACCCACAGAACAGTGAGAACAGATAGTACGTTTCACTTCTGTTTTCGCTTCTGGATCGACTGATTTAGCTTGTGCTTTCTTCATCATGCCCGGAGCGAATAGACTTGCGCCTACAACCGCGCCACCAGCAGCAAGTGAAGTGTTTTTCATGAAGGCGCGACGAGACACACCTAGTTGATTGGTTTCTTTGCTCACACTATCGGAGCGTTTGACAAGTTTCATCCGTTATCTCCTAAAGTGTGTCGTAGTAGTCGCGAATATGCTGCGTTTCACGATAGCCCGTCTTCTTCACGTCTTCTTTCGGCATTTCAACCGTTTCTGAAGCTGTTGCCACTTTCGTTGTACCAGCGACAACCGCACCAGCAACGGCTGCAGTCGTTAAGCCTTTGAGTAAGTCCCTACGGCTTGAGTTTATTTCTTTATTATCTTTCATCATTGCTTCCTTACCTTACGGTAGATCTTTTTGGAGGCTTAATGCCCCTCTATCGATATAATCGCGTACTGCTCGATTACTCGTAATCAGTGACGTTTTTCACATCAATCTTTAATTTATGCTTACTGCTTTTTGTATTCACGCTGAAACGCACTTGCTCCAACGTTAAGAATGCTTCACACAGCTGAGCTGCTGATTTGTAGAAGTTCGCACTTTCTGCACTTTCAAGCTGACGCGTAAAAGAGTTGAACCAAGGACCAAGGTGCTTATTGAAAACGGCTTGTTGAAGTGCTTCTTCTTCACCGGTTAGCATTGCCATTACTTCACACAATGCCGCAATATGATCTTCTGGCTCTTTCACTTGATCATCACGCTCAATGCCTAAAAGCTCTAAATCATGACGAATTTCTGCCAGTGGTTTTTCCATCATGGCGCCAGTTCTATGCCAAGAACCAAATGGAACAATCTCTCCACGGCCAATGCCAATGAACAGGTCTTGATATTCGTCTTCTAATGCTTCGCGATTTGATTCCGTTGCCGCTTGTTGAGTAGCAATCCAAGCTTTTTGCATTGCGCTCTCAGACGCTTCAATGTCTAGCGTCTTTAGGAAATCAATGACCTCTTCAGAAGGTGCGTTACGAAACAATGCAGAAAAAACCAAATAGATTTCAGTTCTTAGTGTCTGTTCTTGCTTTAATTCTTTTGCGAGCTCAGGCTCTTGTGCCTGATCCAAATTAGTATCCAAGGCCAACTCCTAGTATTTCAATTGTTTCAATGGGTCTTGAGCCATTGAATCGAACATGTCTACCACACGGCAGTCTTCACACATCGCGATACGATTAATCGCAGTCTCATCTGAGAAATGAGAGTGACCGTGTAACTTGTTCTGTAACATGTCAATCATAGACTGTGGTGCGAATGGCTTATGACAACGTAAACATTCCGCTGCTTTCTCTTCATGAATCACAACCGCTTGTTGACGTTCTTCTTTCACCCAATTCATTCGAGGAGTCAGAGTGAGAACATTCTCAGGGCATGCCTTTTCACACAGACCACATTGAATACAGTCTTGTTCGACAAACTTAAGGGATGGAGATGCGCCATCAGTATGCAGAGCACGTGTCGGACACACAGCCACACAACTCATACACAAAGTACAATCTTTGCTTTCACACGAAACTGTGCCGTATGGTGCATTCGAAGGAAGCTCAACAATGTTTTCAACTGGAATACGAGATGAAGACATCGCGTCAAGTGCTGTGAATAGGCGTTGACGTTTATTGCCTTGAAGATCGCCAAGTGCAAGATCGAACGAATCAACACACAGTGTTGGAGGACCTTCACGTAGCGATTCTAAATACAGGATATCGATGGTTTCTTTTGGAATACCGATTTGGTCTAGCAGTTCTTGTGCAGTCCCTACTTCGTTATTCAGAACTCGAATGATCGTTTCTGGCATAAAGCGAGATGCGGCAAATAGAACCTGAGTCGCGCCATTTACTAGAGCTGCAAACCAAGTGTCGATACCAATAGAAGGCAGTTCTTCCACAACAATCGGAATCACGTTATCTGGTAGCGCTTTAAGCGCCATCACGTTGTAGGTTTCATGACGTGAGCTACAGATAAGTACGATTGGATCCAAACCGCCCGCTTGCTCGTAGTTAGCTAGCGTACGTTCAATGAACTTTTGGGTATCGTCAGGGTTTGGAAGCGCATAGGTAATCGCTTCGGTAGGACAGCTTGTTGCACAAGTTCCAACGCCTTGACATAGATAAGGGTTAATCTCGATCTTGTGACCAGTCTTATCTGAACCTTCACTCGACAGTGCGCCAGCAGGACAAGCATCAACACAACGCTCACAGCCTTTTACGCCACGAGAACTGTGCGCACAAAGGTCTGTGTCTAAACGGAAGAACTTAGGCTTATCAAACGTGCCCATTAGCGTAGGAATCTCTTCCAACGCTTCAGCCAATTTAGGATAGCCGCGCCCTACTGGGTAATAACCAGGAACAGGCACTTCTTCTGTCATGCAACTATTTAGGCAAAGGTCTAAAACCACATCGAAACAATCGTGATTAATGGCCACTTTCGCTAGGTTGCTCGATGTGCCTTTACTCTCAATCAGAACTTCAAACGTGCCAAGGAAACCGGATACTTGAACCGAGTTCGCGAAGTACAGTTCTGGGTTTGTGCCCTTTTCGCCATCTGTCGACAATAAAGTTAGGCTTGTTAGCTGAGGTAATTGCGCAGCCGCACTCTCAATGATCTTTGTTGGACCAATGATGAGTGTGTTTCCCCCGCTTTCATAACTGACTGTCGGTGGAATAAGGTTTGTTAACTCAACTGTATTTTCAAATGCATACAGCCTTGCTTTCGCGTTATTTGAAGTTGCTTGTTCTAATAATTGTTTAAGCATTGCTCAGTTCCATCTTTGGATATGGATAATCTGTTCAACCTTCATTGTAGTTAGCGTTAGAGAACTTGCTGAGTAATCAGTTAACAACTAACGGTTTCGTTAGCTATTCATTATCCAATCAACCTTACCCAAGCTATCTACAAAAAAGTCGATAATGAACGATATTTAGCAAATGCCATGCCAATATAATAATTCATTATTTTCAATGAATTAGCATGTTCTGTAGTTTGTTTGGGTTATGAAAAAGCCGCTTGAGACATTTTGTCGCAAGCGGCTCATTGAGTGTTTAGTCAAAATGTACCTATTCTTTGTGTGGTATATTTTGTCCCATCTCTTTCAGGTCAGCTGCGTCTGACATTGTAGCGTCATTACCTGGCACTGTGTTTTTATACAGTTCATTTTCTTGTTCGGTTATTTCGGCGCTTTCTGACGTTTCAAATTCATTATCAGGTACATCAAGATCGCTTTCAGAATTTTCTAAAAGTACACCTTCGTCTTTATTATCAATGAGTTGCTCTTCTTCTGCCGTAGTTTCTTCTTCCGTTTTGTCTTTTACCCAATCACGCAATGTTTCTGCGACGCCTTCAGAAAGAGACTTCAAATTACTGTAATCGTCGTCATAATCGTCTAAACCATCACGGACGTTAAACTCTTCCGAGAGGAATAATTTACGCAATGCGGCCTTTTTTACGCTTTCAGAGGCTTCTGACACCAATAATTGAGCAACAGACAAGTCTTCAGTCGATTCTGAGGCCGTATCTTGGGAGTCAACAGCATGAGCTTCTTCATCGTTTTCTAAAGCGTCACCTTCTAAAGGCTGAGGCGCTTCTGCCACAGCTGCAGATGAAAGATCAGTAGACGAAATCTCAGAAGAAGAGTCAGAGAAAGTGAGTTCGGTTGCTTCCAGTGTTTGCTCTGCTTCAAAAGGTTCGTCAGTGGATTCGTCAAGCTTTCGTTGAGACCAACGGCTAAAGAAGTTAGTTGCCATTTGATCTTCCCGCGCCTTTACGTTTCTTACGTCTTGTTTCTAATAACTCGCCATGACGACCGATGAATGCTTCCATCCAAGCTTGTACAGGCAATGGAATGTCGTAGGAAAGGACTTGGTTGTCACCGTCCATGTATTGCCCTGCAACGGTTTGTGATGCCGTAAGTAACTGAATCACCGGCTTAACACCAGAATCGACGTTATCCATCACTAAGAATAGCTTAGGTTGCTGAGAGCTTAGGTTGAAACGGTAGTCAGTACGTTCGTCTTTGTGTAACTGAAGCAAACACACGTCTTGCGTATCGTCTTCGGGTGACAGTTCAAATCCGGTCAATTCCCATTGAGTGGTTACCCAGATACCCGTTTTGATCTCTTTCTCTATTCTTTGGACACCGATTGGCCAAGCTGCTTCTGTTTTTTCATATGCTTCTGTTGTGTCATATTGCTCTTTGAATTCTTTTATCTCAGACATACTTCACCCAATTGATTTTCTTTGGTCTGATGCACTTAGGACATTTTGTACTGAGCGCAATCATATAAGCCCTATAAAGCAATAAACACGCCAATAACCGCTAACCTTCATCAACAAACATCGCTGCTTTTGTAAGTCAGCCACCCTTATAACGGTAGTCGATACGCGTAAATTCAGACAGCTCTGCCCGTGAACTCTCATATTTTGCTCTATTTTAATCGAATGCTTCATGTTTTCTTGAATACCCGTTATTTTGGAATGAGATTTGCTTTAAGCATGGGCTAAAGAATCGATTAACAAGAGTGGCGTTAGACCCTCTTGTTAACTTCTTATCTCTTAAAATCGCTATCTCATTAAGTAGGACGTGACTGTGGTAAAACCAAACATAATAAAAACCAGCGAAAACCCTCTTCAGACAATCGAAGTTGAAGTGTTTGATGAATATGGTGAGAAGCTAACCAAACAGATCGCTTGCGAACGCCCTCTTACCGTGATGTTGAACTGGAAAGAGATCGTAACCCTGATGACACTCGGCTCGCGTCCTGAATCTTTAGTCTTGGGTTATTTGAAGAACCAAAGCTTCCTTTCTGACCCTGAAGCGGTTGAATCTATTATCATTGATTGGGAAACCAGCTCTGCAGCGGTCATTACCAATGAAGATACGAGCCAGCTTGAGCAAGCGCTTAAGAAGAAGACGGTGACCTCTGGCTGTGGTCAGGGCACCATGTTTGGTAACGTGATGAAGCAGTTGGAAGATTACCAAGTGCCTCAAACCAAGATTAAGCAATCTGAAATTTATACCGCTCTAGAAGCACTGACTCATTACAACGACACCTACAAGAAAGCTGGCGCGGTACATGGTTGCGCAGTTTGCAAAGACGACAAGGTTCTATCGTTTGTTGAAGATGTTGGCCGTCACAATGCGGTAGATACGTTGGCTGGTGAGATGTGGCTTAATAAAGAGTCTGGTGAAGATAAGATTTTTTACACTACTGGCCGCCTGACCTCTGAAATGGTCATCAAAGTGGCTCAAATGGGTATTCCTGTTCTGCTATCACGTTCTGGCGTAACGCAAATGGGCTTAGACTTGGCTCAGCAATTTGGGATCACGACCATTGCTCGAGCTAAAGGTTTACGTTTCCAAGTGTTCACGGGTGCAGAGAAGATTGATTTTGATGTGAAAGGTGAATAATCAGCAGTCGGAAAAAAGCGTAAGTTCGATTGGTGATTCACTAATCGCTTCTAATTGTAAAGTTCTGATGTAAAGAGTTAGTGACCCTTCAAGGATAGATACATAGAAACTTAGCTAGATACAAGATACAAGATACAAAAACGCCGTCATGCATTTCAGTATGACGGCGTTTTTAATTTTCAGTTTATAGCTTATGGCTTAATTTCCAACGTATTGAGTTGAAAAGTAGGCTAACTTAAAGCTTAGCCGCGTGCTTTCAAGAACTCAGCGTAAGTACCGCGGAAATCGTTGATCTTGCCATCTTTGATTTCAAGGATACGAGTTGCAAGCGAGTCTACGAACACACGGTCGTGAGATACGAAGAACAATGTGCCTTTGTAGTTCTCAAGAGCCAAGTTAAGCGCTTCGATAGATTCCATATCCATGTGGTTCGTTGGTTCATCCATAAGAAGAATGTTTGGCTTGTGCATCATGATCTTACCAAGAAGCATACGACCTTGCTCACCACCAGAGATAACCTTTACAGATTTCTTGATGTCGTCTTGGCCAAACAGCATACGACCTAGGAAGCCACGAACAACTTGCTCGTCTTCGCCTTCTTGGCGCCATTGGCTCATCCAATCAAACAGGTTCATGTCTGTCTCGAAATCGTGTGCGTGATCTTGAGCGTAGTAACCGATGTTTGAGTTTTCAGACCACTTGTACTCACCAGTGCGTGGCTCAAGAGCGCCAGCTAGTGTGTTAAGTAGCGTTGTTTTACCCACACCGTTTTCACCGATGATAGCAACACGTTCACCCACTTCGAAGATACCGTCGAACTTGTTGTATAGGTCTTCTTCAAAACCTTGAGATAGGTTTTCAACTACAAGTGCGTTACGGAATAGCTCTTTAGACTGTTCAAAACGGATGAATGGGTTTTGACGGCTAGACGCTTTAACTTCGTCTAGTTGGATTTTATCGATCTGCTTAGCACGAGACGTTGCTTGCTTCGCTTTAGATGCGTTCGCAGAGAAACGAGAAACGAACGTTTGAAGTTCAGCAATTTGTGCTTTCTTCTTAGCGTTGTCAGACAGTAGACGTTCACGCGCTTGTGTCGCAGCCGTCATGTACTCATCGTAGTTACCTGGGAATAGACGAAGTTCGCCGTAATCAAGGTCAGCCATGTGTGTACAAACAGAGTTTAGGAAGTGACGGTCGTGCGAAATGATGATCATTGTGCAGTTACGTTGGTTTAGCGTATCTTCCAACCACTTGATAGTGTCCATGTCCAGGTTGTTCGTTGGTTCGTCAAGAAGCATGATGTGCGGGTCTGCAAACAGTACTTGAGACAATAGAACACGAAGTTTCCAACCTGGTGCTACTTCGCTCATTAGACCGAAGTGCATTGATTCTTCGATACCTACAGCAAGAAGAAGCTCACCGGCTTTAGCTTCTGCCATGTAGCCGTCCATTTCAGCAAACTGAACCTCAAGGTCAGCCACTTTCATGCCGTCTTCTTCGCTCATTTCTGGCAAAGAGTAAATGCGGTCACGTTCTTGTTTGATAGCCCAAAGCTCTTTGTGACCCATGATAACCGTGTCGATTACCGTGAATTCTTCGTAAGCAAATTGGTCTTGGTTTAGTTTAGCTACGCGCTCGTTTGGATCGTAGCTTACGTTACCAGCACTTGGCTCAAGTTCACCAGATAGGATCTTCATGAACGTCGATTTACCACAGCCATTCGCGCCGATTAAACCGTAGCGGTTGCCTTCGCCGAACTTAACTGAAATATTTTCGAAAAGTGGCTTAGCGCCGAATTGTTGGGTGATATTTGCTGTGGAGATCAATGCCGTTACCTTTTTAATGTGAAAAACGCCGCAACGTTACTTGTTCGGGGCTTTAACTGCAAGTCTTGATTGCAATTACCCGCTATTAAGTGAGTGATAACCCAACCAAATCATAGTTTGAGCTGACTCACACTTTTGATTTTCTATTTATCCACTGAAAGCCGCTGATTTTCAGGGAAAACAAAATATCAAACAGCGCCCTAAAATGGGAGAGATATAACGTCTCAAATCATGCCGACCATTGAATATATCGTATGCTAATCAGTTACAGCAAAACCAACCCGTTCAAAGCAGCAACAGACATAGCCAAGACTAGCCTAATCCCTGACAATTTCATGACAAAATCGGTTGAAACAGGAATAAAGTACTCGCCCCCGATACAGGGTTGGATTTCACAAAGTCAGATTATCTAACTATAGTAATCCTAACCTCATAATTCTAAGAGACTTTTATGCGTTCACTATCGCGCTTGTTAATCCTCACTTTGGCCATTCTCTCTTGGCCTAGTCATGCCAACTTGGAATATGATTTACAATCTCAACCGCAGGTATCCAATATAGCGATTGATCTGGATAAGCGTATTGATTTTCTACCCGATCCCCTTTTCATGGAGCAATCGGACAAACGCCAAGTTAATATTTTGCTTGCCGAAGTTCTGCGTGTTCAGAAACTGGAAATCAAAACCTTCGAGCAACAGATCAAAGCTTATAGAGATAACAACGACGCTGATCAATGGTTTGCCGTTCAAACTAGCTACGTCACATTGAATAGCTTAAACGTCAGTAAACAGCATCTTCTAGAACTGACGAACTCTGCGAACAAAGAACGCTTAACCGGATTTGGCCCTTCTGTCTAACTACACGCTGTTTAGCCAAGCTTTGGCGTATCTGTTTAGAATTGAAGTGGCTAAGCAGTCAGATCTTGATAAGAATCAGCAAAACTTGGTTCGAATCAAAGGCGATCAAACCTATGAATACATTCTTCCGGGTAATATCGACAGTACGTTGATAGATTACGCAGGAGATGAAATTAAGCAGTTATCACGCTACTTAATGTCAGACAGCCCGGCTATCTGTATTGTGTCTGGCGAACGTGGTGTCGGCGCGACAACGCTGCTATATACCTTACTGCACAAAGTCTCTAACGCTGAGCCTGTATACGTGAGTTGCCCTTATGCGGGTTACCAAGAGCTTTTAGCGCATTTAGCCGTGAGCATTGGCTTGGACGAAGAAGCGACTGAAATTCAAATATTAGCGCATCTTCGTAAGAGCAATACCACTTACCTTATCGCGATTGATAACGCACAGCGGCTGGTAAAGCCAATGGTCGGTGGCCTGTCTGATTTGATTCGTTTGACCAACCTTTTGCGTCGTTCTAAAAAGAACCACCGTGTCGTGATATCGATCGCCAAATCAAGCTGGCGATTTGTGGATAGAGCGCGTGGTGAGCGTCTGTTGTTTGATTTGGTGTGCTTCCTTCCTCGTTGGACAGAGAAACAAGTGGGTGAACTTCTAAATAGCCGTATCAATACGGAGCTTGAGAAGCCGTTGTCTTTTGATGGTTTAGTAGTCCCTAAGCAATGGGACCAAGATGATATGAGTGAAGAAGAACGCGCGCGCCAAGGCTTCTATCGTATCTTGTGGCACTACTCAGACGGTAACCCTACTGTTGCCCTGCGTTTCTTCCGTTTGTCTCTGAATCGAAACAAAGAGACGGATCAAGCAGTCGTGAGATTGTTCCACGTGCCTGAAGCACAAGAGCTGGAAAACATGCCGAAACCTATGTTGGCTGTATTGCGCTCTATCGTACAACTGGAGATTGCGTCTCCTGAGGTACTGTCTGAATGTACTCAGTTAAGCATTGCGGAAATAACCGGGATTCTGCGCTACTTCGAGAGCCGTGGTTACATTGGTTGGAATGAAGACAAGGCCAAGATCTCCGATCACTGGTTCCGTCACATTACTAACGTTCTCGACCGTCAACATTTATTGGTGAAGTAAAATGAAGAAGTTATTTATCCTACTATTTGTTGGCTTGGCAAGTGCTGTCAGTTTCCCGACCTTTGCGACGGAAGAGTTAGCTAACGTAGAAAACATCTCTAAGATAGCGAGTTTGGTGCGTTGGAGCGGCGTGTTCTTCTCCATGATCGTTATTGCCGCAATGTGGTTGTTGCTCAAGTTTATCAATTCGTTGGTGACCAGTTTTGGTAGTCAGTTCGTGCAATATCGAATGCTGTTACAAAAACTGCAATCGTTCACTCAGTTCTTTATCTACGTGAGCACCGGTCTTATCGTGTTCATGATGAGCTTTAGAATCAACGATCAAATCTTAGCTTTGATTGGTGGTACCCTCGCCGTGTCTGTCGGTTTTGCACTTAAAGATTTGGCAGCATCATTCATCGCCGGTATCACGGTAATGATTGATAGACCATTTCAAGTTGGTGACCGTGTCACTTTTGAAGGTAACTATGGCGACATTATCACTATTGGTTTGCGTTCTGTGCGCATGAGAACTTTGAATGATGACATCATCACAATTCCAAACAACAAGTTCTTAAACGAAGTGACCACCAGTGGTAACTATGGTGCCTTGGATATGCAGGTGGTGATTCCGTTTTATGTCGGAATGAATGAAGACATCACCCTAGCCCGCGACTTGATCCAAGAAGCGGCGTCTTCAAGTCGCTACATCCATTTACCAAAGCCAGTGACTGTTCTGGTTAAACAGACGATCACCGACAACTACCTTGCGATACAGTTGACGTGTAAGGCTTATGTAGTGGATACCGCGTATGAGAAGTTGTTTGAGACCGACATTACCCTGCGAGTGATGAAAGAGTTTAAGAAGCACAACATCAACCCACCGAAGATCTCAGTGGCAGCGCATTAGTCGCAGTTAGTTTAACGCTCTGAGAGTGAATTGCTCTCCTAGTCAGCAACAAACGAAAACACCTCCGAACTTATCTCAAGCGCGGAGGTGTTTTTTTATGAGGTTTTGTCTTTTGTCTGTGGTAACGCTAAGTGGTTTTGGGTTTACACCTTAAAGTACTTTAACTGTTCAGTTAGGTGCTCTGTAGTATTCGCCATTTTCTGGCTATCCTCTGCCAACGATTGTGAGGCTTGCAGAACTTCATTGGCGGCTAAGTGAATACCAGTGACACTCTCACTCATTTCCGTTGCCACTGTGCTCTGTTGTTCCGACGCTGCGGCAATCTGAGCCACCATGTCATTAGCGTTGTGCAGCTCATTCACTATCACATCCAATTGCTGACGAGTTTCGTTAGAAGCCACGACACTGTGATCGACTTTCTCATTACTGCTTTGCATCGCTTTAAAGGTACGCTCAGCCTGCTGAGTCAGCTTTTCAATGGTTGATTGTACTTCGTTGGTCGAGTTCTGAGTTCTGCTCGCTAGATTACGTACTTCATCAGCCACAACTGCAAAGCCTCTGCCTTGCTCACCTGCTCGTGCTGCTTCTATTGCTGCGTTCAGTGCTAACAAGTTTGTCTGTTCTGACACATCACGAATCACACCAACAACTTGGCTAATCTCAGTCACACCAGATTGCAGATCTTTGACTAGGTTATTGGCTGTCGAGATGTTCTCTGAAACCTGAGAGATGGTTGTCGACGTTACCTGCATGTTTTCGTCGTTCTGATTTGCATGATCGACCACCTTGTTGGTGCTCGCAGCTGTGTTCTCTGCATTGATTGCTACATCTGAGATAGTCGCGCTCATTTCAGTCATCGCAGTAGACAGTAATTCCAGCTGCGCATGTTGAGCGTTAACACTGGTTGCGGCCTCTTCACTGGCTTGCGCGATGTGACTTGCCATGTTGCTAGACAAATCTGCAGATTCATTGGCGGTGCGAAGCGTGCTTTGCAGTTTATCGAGCATGGTATCTATCTGATGGCTCATATCACCTAACTCATCTTTGCGTGTCATGTTCATGCGTACACGAAGATCCCCATCAGCAATCTTATGGGTGTTATCGATAAGCTTATTCAGTGGCACAAGGATGTTGTTGGAAATCGCGTAACCCATAGCGAAAAGTAAGCCAGATAAAACAACCGCTACCATCCCTTCCTTAATAGCTAAGGCATAGAACGCCTCTTGGATATCCGCGACTAAGATTCCAGAACCGATCACCCAGTTCCATTCTGGAAACAACTGAACGTATGAGATCTTGTCTTTGAGTTCACCTTGCGGGCTCATCCATTGGTAATCAAGAAAGCCTTTCTCTTCAGGAGTGCGAGAAATGGTGACCATCTCGCGCCAGTGATGCTTACCTGCTCCATCTCTAAGGTTTCCGGCATTGGTGCCATCAAGCTCTGGTTTTAACGGATGACTAATGATGTTGATCTGCTGGTTTAGAATCCAGAAGTAATTAGTGTTGTCATAACGAAGCGTTTTGATGGCTTGTAGCGCACGATCCTTTGCGACCTCTTCACCCAGCACACTGCGTTGGCTGTAATAGTAGTTTGCCAAACTTACCGCGGTTTCAACTTGAGCGCTGAGTTTATCTTGCCGCTCTTCCATCGAACTAGCACGCTGTTGCATTAAATTAGGTTCATCGCGGCTTTCC
>NZ_JBFRQW010000051.1:87963-95795 GCF_041472735.1 Vibrio sp. 10N.261.46.E11 | reverse complement strand
TAACTGATCGGCATTAACGCTTTGTCGTGCTCTTTTCGTTTCAGTGATCTTTGTAGCCCACATCACGTACTTTATTACGTTAACTTAACGAGTTATGAGAGTTTCTAATCATGTGAGACAATCATCTCAAGACAAATGACTATCGCCCTGTTAGCATTAGAGCTAATACTCTAAATGGTATTTAATGCAGATGACCAAACCAAAATTCCGATACCTTGCGCTCGCCAGTATGCTTCTCGGCACATTTGCTTCGCCAGTTTTCTCTGCCCCGCTCACTTTTTCTGAAGCGTGGCAAATATTGCAAGAGAACAACAACTCACTTGCGGCTCAACAAGCCAACGTCGAACGTTATCAACATCTTCAGAATTCAACAAGTAGCCTCAATCTTCCATCTATTACACTAGGGGCTAACTATACGCACCTTGATAGTGATGTGACGATCAATGGTGAACAGTTCAAAAATAGCTTAAGTGGCGTGCCAAATTTAGGTGCCGTTGGAGGTATTCTTCAACCCATATTAAGTAGGCTTGGTGGTGTTACCTCAACCATCACCGAACAAGACATCTTCAGCTCTTCCATCCGTGCTATTTGGCCTATCTTTACAGGCGGACGAATTACCGCTGCGCAAACTGCTGCCGAAGGTAGAAGTGAAGAAGCGCAAAGCCAACTATTGATGGAGAAGCAAGCGCGCTACGAAGACTTGAGTAAATATTACTTCTCGGTGATCTTAGCGGAAGACGTTGTAAAAACACGTCAAGCCGTTGAAGCTGGCTTAACTCAGCATCGTGATTTCGCCATCAAGCTTGAACAACAAGGACAAATCGCACGAGTAGAACGCCTGCAGGCGGATGCTTCTTTAGATAAAGCCGTTGTTGAACGCACCAAAGCGCAGAACGACCTTAAGATTGCTCAGTTAGCACTGACTCAGATCCTTGGCCAGAGCCAAAGTGTCGAGCCTTCAGAACAACTGTTTATCAATAAGAACCTGCCTCATATGGACGTGTTCATTGACCAAACTCTCATGACCTACCCTGGCCTTAAGATTCTTGATGCAAAAGAGAAACAAGCGAGCAGCTTAATCAAGGCAGAGAAAGGTAAATACTACCCAGAAGTGTATCTTTACGGTGACTATAGCCTGTATGAAGATGACTCTCTAGCCAGTGAAATGAAACCCGATTGGTTAGTTGGTCTTGGTGTAAATGTGCCGTTGATTGACACTTCAGGCCGTTCCGACAAAGTCGCTGCGGCTCACAGTGCCGTATCGCAGGTTCAATTCCTTAAGTCGCAAGCCAAACAAGACTTAACCGTATTGGTACAAAAGACCTATCTTGAAGCGAACCAAGCAATTGAAGAAGTTCAAGGCCTCAACTCAAGTCTGTCTTTAGCTCAAGAAAACCTTTCACTTCGTAAAAAAGCCTTCACACAAGGTCTCTCTAACTCATTCGAAGTGGTTGATGCCGAGCTATATCTTGCGAGCATTAAGACACAGCAATCTGCTGCTCGATTCAAATATCTTATCTCTCTCAACAAGCTTTTGGCGCTTACCAGCGAAATGAATGCTTACTCAAGTTACTTAACTTCTTCTGTTACGTCTGATTTCGACTCAAAAACAGACACCGCTAGCCAGTCAAAAGGATAACTCATGAAACCTATTAAGCCCCTTCTTCTATCTATAGTTGGTATCGGCATTATTGGCTGGGTCGGATACAGTTTTTACCAAGCTTATCAACCTCAACCTGTTAAGCTTCAAGGTCAAATCGATGCACAGCAATACAGTATCTCATCGAAAGTGCCTGGCAGAATTGATGAAATATTCGTGCGTAAAGGCGATTCGGTTGAAAAAGGCGAATTGATCTTTTCTCTTCTTAGCCCTGAAATTGATGCGAAGCTAGAACAAGCAAAAGCCGGTCAGAAAGCTGCGGGGGCATTAGCTCAAGAAGCCGAGAATGGCGCGCGTACTCAACAGATTCAAGCAGCTAAAGATCAATGGTTAAAAGCCAAAGCAGCTGCCGATCTCATGGACAAAACTTACCAACGTGTAAACAACCTTTACAACGATGGTGTGGTTGCCGAGCAGAAGCGTGATGAAGCGAAAACTCAATGGCAAGCAGCGAAGTACACCGAAAGTGCTGCGTTCCAAATGTATCAATTGGCGCAAGAAGGTGCTCGTGACGAAACCAAAGTGGCAGCCGCTCAAAAAGCGTTAATGGCGGCGGGCGCAGTAGCGGAAGTTGAAGCTTACGCAAAAGACACACAGATCCACAGCTGGTTTAGTGGTGAAGTGGCTCAAGTACTATTAAGTAGCGGTGAGTTAGCTCCTCAAGGTTTCCCTGTTGTGACCGTGATTGACACTAAAGATGCATGGGCGGTGCTCAATGTGCGTGAAGATATGTTGAAACATTTTGAGAAAGGCAGCCAATTTGAAGCTTACCTTCCAGCTCTGGATAGATCATTAACTTTCCAAGTGACTCACATTGCCGTAATGGGTGATTTCGCGACTTGGCGTTCAACAGACGCAGCACAAGGCTTCGACTTACGCACTTTTGAAGTAGAAGCGCACCCTGTCGATACCAACGAAACACTGCGTATGGGCATGAGCCTAGTGGTTGAGCTTTAGGTGACGTATGTCTGCTAACTTTCGCTCTATAAGCTCTCGATCTACAGCCTCGCAATCTAGAGGCACGCAATCACCGGAGCACCGTCAAGTGAAAAATACATTGCTTAGGCAGTGGGCGATTATCCGCAAAGACAAATGGCTGTTGTCTTGCCTAACTTGGATTCCGTTGCTTCTTGCTGCCAGTATCTGGCTGATTTTTTCACAAGGGATCGCTCGCGACTTACCGGTTGCGGTTGTCGACCTTGAACACAGTCAAATCTCGCAACAGTTCACGCGCCTTGTTGATGCGTCACCTACCCTACAAGTGACTCAGAAATACAGCTCGGCGAGTGAAGCGGCTAAAGCGATGATTGAACGCGATATCTATGGTTATGTCGTGATACCAAGACACTTTGACCGAGACCTTTTCCTAGGCTTGAACCCGCAAGTGTCCGTTTTCTATAACAGTCAATTTATCTTGATTGGCAAACTGGTGAACTCGGCTCTGTTGCAGGCTCAAGGAACATTCAACGCGCAACTCGAAGTGGTTAAACAGCTCTCACACGGTGATACCACGGTACAATCTGCATTGGGGCAAGCGGTAACGGTACAAAGCCAGATTACGCCACTGTTTAACAAGAACACCAGCTATGCTCAGTTCTTAGTGTCTGCGGTTATTCCGGCTCTATGGCAGATCATGATTGTGGTGGGCACGATATTGGTTTTGACGGCGAACGTTAGAGCTCGTGGTCTTCATGCTTGGTTATCCAACGCCCCGATGAAATCACTAACATCAACACTAACGCCCTACCTTGTCTTGTTTTTGATGTTTGGTATCGCGTTTAGCTTTTGGTTCTATGTTCTCTTAGATTGGCCGTTTAACGGCAGTTTTGTGGCATTAACCATTGCCCAACTGCTTACCGTCATCAGTTGTATCATCATGGGGTGTTTGTTTTTCTTCTTAACGCTTGATCCAGCAAGGGCGATGAGTTTCGCTGGCGCCTTTACAGCGCCAAGTTTTGCGTTCATGGGCATTACCTTTCCGGTGACAGACATGAACACGGCGGCGCAAATCTGGAGAAGCTTATTGCCCGTGAGTCATTATATCGAGGTACAAACGGCACAATCTAGCTATGGCATGAGCGCAGCACATTCGCTGTTCAGCCTCTCTTCTATGTTGTGGTATGCAGTTCCTGCATTGGTGGTTATGTTATTAATTAAGAAACATCTAATGCAAGCATCACTCTCAGCTAAAACTAAAAAACAAGCAGTACAAGGAGTAAAACAATGAGCTTTACTCAACTGATAAAACAAGAACTCTTAGCAGTACTTCGTAACCCTGTCGTATTGCTCACCGTGTTTGGTGGCGTGGTCTTCTACTCATTCTTGTATCCATTGCCTTACGCGAACCAAGTTCCTCAACAGCTAAAAGTCTCCGTTGTAAATTTAGATAAAAGCCAAAGCAGCTACCAATTAGAACGAATGGTGGATGCCACATCTCAAATCGAGTTGGTACGTCGAGACTCCACCATCGCCGATGCTAAACAAGCTGTTCTTAATCAAGAGATTGGTGGGTTCCTCGTCATCCCAGAGAGCTTCTATAAAGACTTGCTCCTAGGTAAGAGCCCGACGCTTTCTTACGCCGGTGATGCATCTTACTTCTTGGTCTACGGAACCATTGTGGAAGGGCTTGCCAAGGCAGGTGGCACGTTAGCTGCGCAAGTTAAGGTCAGTCACTTGTTAGTTGAAGGTGTGCCTTTAGAATCGGCAGCCAAAGGCTACAGCGCGTTTAGCTTGAACCTAAAACCAACCTTCAATAGCCGCATGGGATACATCGATTACGTAGTTCCAGCCGTATTTGTGTTGATCCTGCAACAAACCTTAGCCATGGCTTCAGGTTTAGTTAGTGCAACCCAAAACGCGCAATCAACGTTTGGCTATTGGAGTCAAACCTCTTCAGCGAAACTGATACTTGCTCGTTGTTGTACCTTAGTCGGCATCTATTACTTGCTGTCGATGTATTACTTCGGCGCAAGCTTTTCGATGTATGGAATAAATCTGCTCGCCTCAACCACACAGATCTTGACCTTACTGCTGCCCTTCTTATTGTCCAGTTGTTTGATTGGGATTCTTATCGGTGAGCTAGTGCCAAGAAGAGAGTTAGTCACGGTTGTGGTGTTAATCAGTTCGATGCCGCTTATCTTCTCGTCTGGATTTATCTGGCCTGTTGAAATGATGCCACAGTGGCTGGTACTGCTATCACAGTTATTCCCAAGCACACCAGCAATCCAAGGTTTCTTAGCACTTAATCAGATGGGTGCCTCTTGGCAAGGTGTGGCGTCTCAATGGACATTGCTATGGGGACAAACTTTGCTGTGGGGTTCGTTATTGGCACTTAAGCTCTATCACAAATCGAGTAAACGTATCATCGCAGTTGTTTAACTCTAGTATTTAAACGCTAGAGCTAAAATCTCACGCTCATCAAAACCATCAAAAAACTCTGATATGAACGGCCCCCATAGTTGGACATCAATTATTGGGGGAGTTTTGATATCCCAATATAGTCGCGGTCTAAAATCTATCATTGCTAAATAATACCAATCACAGTAAGTAAGTGATTGGTATGAGCTAAAGATCCGCAACTAATCGACTCAGCTTCTATTCTGTTTTAGGTCCTTACATGAACTGACTCTTTGCCGACGAACATAACTTTCCGCACTGCGTAATTTGGCTTTCCAGAAAATAAAGATTACGTCTACTTTTCACCCACTGAGCGCGAATTTCAAGTTCCTGACCAATGGCTATTGGATGGTGAAAGCGAGAAGTTAAACTCACCGTCATCGCATTGATATTGTTATGGAACAAGCAATATAACATTGCGCTGTCGTGTAAAGCGGTAACAATGCCCCCCTGCATAATACCGTCGTAGCCCTCAGCTTTATCTGTTGGTACAATCTTGGCTACAGATTCATACTTAGCAATAGATTCATACTTACTTAAAGTTTCATGCTTAACTGGTGTTTCATGCTTAGTTAAAGCTTCATACTTAGCTAAGTTCTCGTTATCGCCAACTGCTTCAAAGCAAATCGGGCTATCTGAAAAAAAGCCTTGGCTGCATACTTGGCAGCGGCGATGGTTGTGAGGAATGAAAACCTTCATACTTACCCTTATCCCTTTGTACCCTTAGATTCCTAGAGATTGATATGGCTCGACCAAAAAAACATCGTCAGTTATGTACCCGTGCGGCTTACTCTTGCTTCAAGCCTAATGGTGTTCCTATGGGCGAGCTTCATAAAGAAGAACTGCTATTAGAGGAGTTGGAAGCCTTACGCTTAGCGGATCAAGAAGGATTGAGCCAACTTGAAGCCGCCGAGCAGATGCAAGTGTCTCGCCAAACATTCGGCAACATCATTAAGCGAGCACGTACCAAAGTGGCCAAGTGCATCGTCAACGGTCATGCGTTGATGATTCAAGGCAGTTAATTCACGTGTTAGCCAGAAGTTATTTAACTCAGCGAGCGAGAACTCTTGATGCTTAACTTGATACTTAGCTTGATGGCTCAGTAATCTGATACAGCTTTCGGTTTTGCCCTGCACACACATCCCTGCAATTGCATTCGCGCTCAATGTCTAACTGAGCGAGCCCTCCACAACTGCCTTTGATTGGCTTACGTGAAAAAATTACACCGATCGCCATCAATGTAACGACTCCGACAAACCCCAATAGCGTCAACAAAAAGGTCATTTTCGAAACCCTCGAATAGCGCCTAGCTGATTAGGCTGTGCCATTAAAATCGAAGCTTGTTTTTTGTGCCCTTTCTCGCCGCACGTTTTATTACTACACCCGCTATTTCGCGGCTCTCGACCATAATCGAGGTCGGTTACTTCTTGTAGATTGCTGAAATCCAGAGTGGTAACTTCCGCCTTTGCTTTAGATGCAAAAACGCGAACATCATGATTGAACAAGTGCGACAGCATCTTCTTACCGATGTTACGAACCACAACAGCTTTTACATCATAAGATTTAACGACGGACATCCATTGCTTCTTCTTATTGCACGGGCTGTCTGACTCAACCAAAGGAATAAGATGCTTTATTTGTTGTTGCTCATCGACAATCGCGATCTGTGGAGAACGGGCAAAATGGTTGCCGACATGAAGGTCACGACAAGGTATTGCGTATAACATGGTAACTTCCTGTTATTGATGATCAGGAATTCAGAATACGCCCCGTTATTAGCATATGCCAATAACTATCGTGTGCAAAATAAGATTTACAGAATGGATACTTAAGTTAAGAAGCAAGTGCTCAACAACATCATTTAGTTTCAGTTTAAATAACAACTGACTCTGGCATGAACAAGCGCATTCAGTATTATTGATTTACAAAAGAGGATTGAAACTGCTAAGACAAACCAGCGTGAAGCGATATAATGCGCCTCAACAAAGAACTACAAAGTAGCCACACATGTCTAAAGAATCCGGTTTCACCACAGAATATACTCTCGACAAGACGTTTTTCGCAGAGTGTTATGATCAAACAAGCCTTCCGACTCAATATCCAAAAGCCTATTTGAAAGGAATACTGTTTCTTGTTTTTGGTGTGGTTCTATTAGAGTTTGAACTATTACCGAACGGTTACGTTGGTTGGTTCTTTATTGTTTTGAGTGTGATTGAAGCATTCAGTGTCTACTGCAAAAGAACCTGGTGGTTATGGCGACAAAAAATCAGCTCTGGCACAGGTAGCAAAGTGGTCTTTTCTGGGGACACTGATGGTGTGAGTTATAAAAACCGCAAAGCGACCAATACTATCGCTTGGACTGACATAGACCAACTTGAACAGACCGATCTCGGTTTTATCCTTCATATTGGAAAGCAGCGCCAATATGTGAGTAAATCTTGTTTAAGCGATGAAGCCATTGCCTTCATGATTGAACAGCACGAGACCTCGAACGCAAACTAACCTCTTTACTTTACACTAGCTTCTTATGGTTAAAATGCCGTATGGTACATAACAATAGAACTATAAACATTTGCGGCCAGTGCCAAGAGACTCTTTATTTAAACGAAAAGACTTACTATGAACTTTGATATTAATGCACTGAAGCACCACCAACTGGTCGAAGATGGTCAACTAGAAGGGTGTTATACCAATCACAGTAAGAAAGTGATCAGAAATAGCGCAGGAAAAAGGCTTGAGAACAAGGCGTGATTTTCTGATAAGTAGTTATTCTACA